>DAHVAB010000191.1 GCA_027314825.1 Solirubrobacterales bacterium | reverse complement strand
TGGGCTCCGCGGTGAGGGTGAGCCCGTAGCGAGCCGGGAGGCGGCGGCCGGCCCTGGGCTCCGCGGTGAGGGTGAGCGCGAGCGCGCCGCCAAGCGGTCGTTGAGGGCGCAGATATCGCGGCTGGAGCGGGAGCTCTCAGATCTCGTGGCGCACGGCTTCCCGCACGTCGTGCCCGTGCCGACCCGCGCCGGAGCCGGCACGGCGGCTCTGCCGCGCCTGCTCGGCCTGGCCGAGCTGGAGCGTGAGCGCGACGCGCTCGTGAGGAGCGTGCGCACCGCGCAGGCGAGGGCGGCTGCACGGGCCGACCTGGAGGGACGGGCCCGCGCGCTGCTGGAGGAGATGAGGCTGGAGCCCGGGCGGCACAAGTTCATGCGCCTGCGCGTGGCCGATCTCGGCGAAGGCGGCTGCGGGGTGTGGGAGGTGCGGCCGAGGCTCGGTCTGATCGGCATGCTGGCCGGCTGGTGGCAGCTCAAGCTCTCCTCCGGCTGTCCGTTATCCAAGGGGCCGCACGGCGCGTGCGGCCCCGTCAGATCGGTCCAGCCGAGCGCCGCGAAGCAGGAGCCCAGCCGCTGCGCATGCGTGTCGCGCTGATCGCAGTGAGCATGCTCACGAGCGTCCGGCGCTGACGGTCGGTGAGCGAGCCGACCGTCTTCTTCTCTGAGATCGGCAGCTGGGCGAGAAGCCGGCGGCAGCGCGTCTGGCCCCACCGGCGCTGGCTCATCAGCAGGTCTGAGACCGCCATGCTCTGCGCCTCCGGCGGGCAGTCGAGGATGACCTCCGCGATGTCGAGCTCGCCATCGGCGACCCTGCGCTTGAGCTCCGCCCTGGCGAGGCGGACCTCGTTGGCGCGTTGCAGTGCGCGTATGTGCTGGGGGACGGCAGGGGCGATCGTCGCTGTCGCGTTCATGGTGTGCTCACTCCCCGTCGCGACCACGTGGACCCCGTGGCGTCGCGACATCCTCTGGTTGTAGATGTTGGGCGCCTCAGCTGGCCGGCCAAGATCGCCCCGACTTTACGCCTGCGGCCCGGCACCCCACTGCCGGCTGCGCTTGCGACGCTCCTGGACGGCCTGCACTGCGCTTCGAGGGAGGCTAAGCGAGCCTGGCCCCGGCGGTCAACCGGACGGACATGGTTCGGTCGCTAGAAGCGGGTTTTTTCTCGGCCGCCGCGTTTGTGCGGGAATGGACAAGGCGACCGCTCGCCGGGCGAGGTCCTGCGCGGGCGCCTCAGCCCGCCGCGGCCTCGCCGGCCGGCCCCGGCAGCGGCTCGTGTGCGGCCTCACCGGCCGGCCCCGGCAGCGGCTCGTGTGCGGCCTCACCGGCCGGCCCCGGCAGCGGCCCGTGTGCGGCCTCACCGGCCGGCCCCGGCAGCGGCCCGTGCTCGGCCTCGAACCTCCGCTTGACGAGGGCGAAGGCTTCGAGCGCGCGATCGAGGGTCTCATCATCGTGGGTGGCCATCACGCTCGTGCGCAACAGCGCGCCGCCGGGGGGCACTGCCGGGTGCAGGGCGCAGTTGGTGAAGACGCCGCGGTCGTAGAGCATCCGCCACAGCAGCCCCGCCTTCCAGTCGTCGCCAACGAAGATCGGCACGATCGGGGTGGTGATGCTGAGCGCGGCGGGCTCGCCGGCGGCCGCGGGCGTGGTCGCGATGCGCACCGGCGCGGGGGCGATGGTCCGGTAGCCGATGTCGCGGAGGCCGGCGGCGAGATGTCGTGCGTTCTCGAGCACCCCGGTGAGCAGGGCAGGCCCCTCCTCGGAGCGGATGATCCGCAGGGCGGCCAGCGCTGCGCCCAGGGCGGCGGGGACCGCGGAGGCGGTGAAGAGGAATGCGCGCGAGGAGATCCGCAGGTAGTCGATCACCTCTGCGGGCCCGGCGACGAAGCCGCCGCACGAGGCAAGCGACTTGGAGAAGGTGCCCATGCGCAGATCGACCCGATCGGCGACGCCAAGCAGCTCGCAAGCGCCCACGCCGTTTGCTCCAAGGACGCCGGCGCCGTGCGCCTCGTCGACCATCAGGCGGGCGCCGTGCGCAGCGCACAGCTCGGCGATGTCGAGCAGCGGCGCGACGTCCCCCTCCATCGAGAAGACGCCGTCTACGACCACGAGCGTCCCGCCGCCGTCCTCCCTCGCGCGCGCCAGCGCCTTCTCCAGCTTCTCCAGGCGGTTGTGCCGGAAGGGCCGCAGCTTCGCTCTGGAGAGCAGCGCGCCGTCGAGGATCGATGCGTGATCGGCGGAGTCGACAATGACCGTGTCTCCGGCGTCGAGCAGCGTGCCGAGGGTTCCCAGGTTCGCCTGGTGCCCAGTGGTGAAGACCAGCGCGTCCTCGGTGCCCATCCACTCGGCGAGCTCGCGCTCGAGCTGAAGGTGCAGAGGGGTGGTGCCGTTGAGCAGGCGCGATCCGGTGAGACCGGTGCCGTAGCGGCGCAGCGCCTCCTCGGCCCCCGCCACGACACGCTCATCGCCGGTGAGGCCAAGGTAGTTGTTGGAGGCGAGCATGATCCTCGGCGCGCCTTCCATCTCCACGACCGGCGACGCCGGGGACTCGACCGTTCGAAAGTATGGGAACAGCCCCGCCTCGCGCGCCGCGTCCACGAGAGCTTCCCGCTCGTGCCCCCGGGTCTTGCTGAATACGTCGGTCGATGCGGCCATGTAATGTGGTTTCGCTATGGCTGTCGGTGTAGAGGAGACTGCGGTGGGCGTCGAGGTGCGCCCTGTGGGTACGCGCCGCGAGATGCGGCGGTTCATCAAGCTGCCGTGGCGGCTCTATCGTAACGAGCCCAACTGGGTCGCGCCTCTGTTGATGGATGTCAAGAAACGGCTCGACCGGAGCGGCAACCCGTTCTTTAAGCACGCGGAGGCGGAGTACTTTCTCGCCTGGCGCCAGGATCGCGTGGTGGGGAGGATCACGGCGCACATCGACCGCAACCTCAACGAGTTCCAGGACAACCGCTGGGGGCTGTTCGGGTGGTTTGAGTGCGAGGACGACCCGGAGGCGGCGAGGGCGCTGATCGGCACGGCCGAGAAGTGGCTGCGCCAGCGCGGCTGCGAGAAGGTCGTCGGGCCGATGGATTTCACCACCAACGATGAGTGCGGCGTGCTGGTGGAGGGGCATGAGCGCCCGCCGATCATCCTCTGCCCCTGGCAGCATGCCTACTATCAGCGCCTGCTGGAGCAGGACGTCGGACTCTCCAAGGCGATGGACCTGTACATGTGGAGCCTGTATGTGACGGGCCGCGAGAAGGTGCATCCCGCGATCTGGGAGGTCGCGGACAAATTGGAGGCCGAGCACGGGATCGTGTGCCGCAAATTCCGCAAGAAGGATCTGGAGGTCGAGATCGGCCGTTTCCTGGAGGTGTATAACGCCGCCTGGGAGCGCAACTGGGGCTTCGTGCCGCTCACCGAGGAGGAGGTCCGCCACTACGCGAAGGATCTGAAGCCCGTGTTGGATGAGAACTGGGCGATGGTGGCGGAGAAGAAGGACACCGGCGAGGTGGTGGGCGCGGCGCTGACGCTGCCGGATTACAACCAGGTGCTCGGGAAGCTGAACGGCAGGCTGCTCCCCTTCGGGTGGGTCACTGCGCTGCGGGAGCGCAAGAAGATCGACGCGGTGCGGGTGTTCGCGCTGGGGGTCAAGCCGGCCTACCAGCACACGGGGGTCGCGGCGCGCTTCTATCAGATGCACTTCGACGCGGCCGAAAGGACGCCCCAGAAATGGGGCGAGACCGGGTGGATACTGGAGGTCAACAAGCCGATGAACCGCGCGATGGAAGGCATGGGCGGGGAGATCGTGCGCCGTTATCGCGTCTACGAGCGCGAGCTCTAGTCGCCGTCTGCCGCCCGCGCGGGTGTGTGTGTAGCGCTGTCGCGCCGGGGTCGGCTGCTGGCGCCAAGGTGCCGGTGGCGCTCTCGCACCGGGGTCGGCTGCTGGCGCCAAGATGCCGGTGGCGCTCTCGCGCCGGGGTCGGCTGCTGGCGCCAGTCTGCCGGTGGCGCGCTCTCGCCGCCATTGGTCGCGCGCCGGCGTCTGATGCGCGCTCTACACTCCGGCCGGTGAGTGCGGAGTCTCAACATGAGGAAGGCCAGACCGAGGAAATCGACGCGCTGGCGGTGCCGGTCGAGTCCGGCTCCACCATCGAGGCCGGGTCCGGCTACGGGTCCCGGGCCGTGGCCTGCGGTGGGGCCGCCGGGCTGCCCCAGGTCTCCGCGCCGCGTCCGATCGCGCCGCCCGCACGCCCGCTGACCGATCTGCGCACGGCGCCGGTCCTGCAGGCGGCCGCGGTGGCCGCCGGCGGCTTCGTCGCGGGCGCGGCGGTCGTGGGGCTGGCCCGTCGCCGGCACGCCGGGCTCACGCTGAGCGCCGGCCGCGCGCGGCGGGCGTCCGGTCGACGGCGCGGCAGGCGTGCAGGGCGGCAGGGCCGCCGGGAGCTGACGCAGGTGCTGGCCAGCCGCTCGTTCCTGGTCGACGTGCACCTGCTCGGACCGGCCGCTCGCGGCCGCTGATCGGCTCGAGACGGGCGTGGTGGAGGTTCGCGTCGAGGCGAGGCCGCCCGGCCCGTTCCTGCTGCCGCGCCACGGCGTGGCGGACGGCGCGATGCGCCGGCGCGCGGGCGGGCTCTGGCGCCTGGTTCATTGCGGCTGCGAGCCGGTCGTGGTCTCGGTTGTTCAGCCCGAGCGCAGCAGGGTGATATTCCAAGCGCGGGCTCGCACTCGCGCCGCGGCCGAGCACGGCGTGGAGCGGATGCGCTTCGCGCTCGGCGTCGATGTGGATGTGGCGCCATTCCTGCGCAGCTTCCGCTCGGACCCGGCGATCGGGTACTCGCTGCGCACGCGGGCCGGACTGCGGGTGCTGCGCCGTCCCGAGCCCTTCGAGGCGCTCGCCTGGGCGGTCTGCGAGCAGCTGATCGAATACCGGCGGGCCGCCGCGATCGAGCGTCGGATCGTGCGTCGGATCGGGCGCAGCCTGCTCGATCGGCGATGCGGCCTGCTGCACGACTGTCCCACGCCTTCCGCGCTGGCCGGCGTGGCGCCGGCGCTGCTGCAGTCCTTCGATCTCGCAGGCTCGCGCGCGCAGGCGCTCGTGCGCTGCGCGCGGGAGGTGGCGGCGGGACGGGTCGACCTGCACGGCCCGGATCACGAGCGCGGCTGGCGGCGCCTGCGCGCGATCCCCGGGATCGGCAGCTGGACGGTGGAGATGCTGGCGCTGCACGGCCAGGGCCGCGAAGAGGTGGTGCCCGCCGGGGATGTCGGCCTGCTGCGCGCCGTCGGCCATCGGCTCAGCGGAGGAGACCCGCGCGCATATGCGACCGAGCAGGAGGTGCGCTCGTTCTTCTGTGCCTACGGCCCGTGGGCGGGCCTGGCCGCGGCGCACATGCTCAGCCCGTGAAGGCGTGGCTTG
>DAHVAB010000190.1 GCA_027314825.1 Solirubrobacterales bacterium | reverse complement strand
GATCGCCGCGAGCCGGCGCTGGACCTCCGCGCGGGCGGCCGAAGCGAGCATCACGGCCGCCGTCAACAGCGCCACCAGCGAGAGCGCGACCAGCAGCGAGATCACGATCACGATGATCAGCGGCGCTTTGCTGCTGCCGAAGATCCAGTTCACCTCGACCGATCCGGTGTTGAGCACGGCGAACAGCGTGATCAGCACGGCCAGCACGGCCACCACCGCGAGCCGGGTGAGCTCCCGGCCGCTGCGCCTGCGCCCTGCCTGCTTGCCCGCCTGCTTGCCGGCCGCCGACGGGGTCGGTGCTTGGCCTGATGACATCTCCTCTGATGCTACCCGTCCTCACCCGACCGTCAAGCGCGCGGCCGTTCGCCGCCTTCCGACGCCCCGATCGCCGCGAGGCGACGGAGGCTGCGCCTATCCTTAGTCCGGTGATGCGTCAAGGCCTGCTGAGAGCAGCGCTCGTGCTGGCGGCCGCGACGGCCGGCGGCGCGGCGATCGCCGCCTGCGGATCTCAGACCCGCACCGTGACGATCTCCTCCGCGCCGCATCCCTCCGC
The DNA here is from genome assembly GCA_027314825.1 of Solirubrobacterales bacterium. Taxonomy (GTDB): domain Bacteria; phylum Actinomycetota; class Thermoleophilia; order Solirubrobacterales; family Solirubrobacteraceae; genus Palsa-744. The sequence continues at coordinate 4,880 of DAHVAB010000190.1, read as the reverse complement.
GGAAGCCCGCAGCACCGCCACCCAGACCACGGCGAGCGCCTCCAGCACCACGCGGAGCAGCACCTCCAGCTCGAGCACGGCGACCAGCACGTCCACGCTCACCACGACCGAGGCGAGCATCACCGCCGCCCGGACCTCCTCCGCCCCGGCGTTCGTCGGCCCCACGCAGTCGGGCGGCGCCGCCCTGCACGCGGCGGTCGCGACGCTCGAAGGCCAGGGCTACGCCCCGACCGAACCGGCCCAGTTCCATCCCTCCCAGACCCTCGAGGCGATGGTGGGGCGCAAGCAGAGCCAGGCGGAAGGCCAGCCGCAGGAGCGGGCCTTCTTCTTCCTGAACGGCAAGTACCTGGGCACAGACGCCTCGGTGCCGAGCGCGGCGATCAGCATCGTCTCCGAGGCCGACACCGAAGTGACGCTCGGATACGCCCTCTACAGCCGTCACGGCTCGCAGTGGCAGCCGACCGGCGGCCGTGCGAAGGTCACCTTCCAGCTCAACAACGGCAAGCTGGTCGCGCTGCAGAGCATCCCGCCGGCGCATCCGGGTCGCGGCGCGGGACGTCTCTAGGCGCCGCGGAGCGGCGGCGGCGTTGCCGGCCGGCGGGCGATACCGCGGGCTCCGTGCACCGCGGGGGACGGCGCGGACACGCGGATGAGAGCGGCGACGCGCGCAGATCTCACTCGGCCGGCTAGATTTGATGGTGCTAGAGGGCCAACGAGAAGAGGAAGCGAGGTCGCACCATATGAGCACAGCGATCGAAGGCCGGGCAGCCGAGCTGCTGAAGGCGCCCAACTTCTGCAACGTTGCGACGCTCAGGGCGGACGGCTCGGTGCATTCGGCGCCGGTCTGGGTGGATGTGCAGGACGGGATGGCGGTGCTCAACACCGCGGAGGGCCGCACGTGGCCGGGCAACCTCGAGCGCGACCCGCGGGTGACGCTCACCGTCCAGAACATGGACAATCCCTACGAGTACGTCACCATCCGCGGACGGGTCGCCGAGCGGACCACCGAGGGCGCCGACGAGCACATCGACAAACTGGCGATGAAGTACCTCGGCCAGGAACGCTACCCGCTCCGTCAGCCCGGCGAAACGCGGCTGATCATTCGGGTGGCGCCTGAGCGGATCCACGTCTACGGCAGCTGATGAGGCGGCGCAGGATGCCAGCCCGCCGCGAGCCGCCGCCCGTATCCGAGCGCCGCTGCGCGCGCCTCCACTCGTCCTCGAGCACGATCTCCCCCCGCCTGCGCGCAGCCATGACGCAGGCGGTGTGGGCGTGGCGCCGGCGGCTGGCATCGCCCTCCGGGACGATCAACATGTGGTCCATCAGGGCAGGCAGGGATTGTCCGCAGATAGGGCATTTGTAGGTCTTCGGCATGCGGTTGCGCGCGGGGCGCACCGTCCACCATCGGGCCGGCGGAAGTCGCGTCATCGCTCGATTCTCGCGCCTCTCGCCCTCTCGCTCGCCGGTGCCGCCGGAATCTGCCTCGGCGCGGGCATGGCGATCGCGCTGGCGGCGGACGCGCGAAGACGGGCCGGCGCCGGGGGCGCCGGGAGTGCCGAAGGTGCCGGGGGTGCCGAGCCGGCCACAGGCGAGAGCGACGCGCGATCGGCGCGGCTCGCCAGCACGGCCGGCGCAGCGCGCGGGGGACGCGGCCGACGCGATCCGGCCTCTGCCGCCCGACCCGCCCGCGCGAGGAAGCGCTCCGATGCGACCGCGGCGCAGCTGCACGGGCTCGCACTCGCTCAACTGGAGATGGCCATGCAGATCCTGCGAAGCGCCGGCCCCCACGACGCCGAGCCGGCCGTGCATGATGCGCGCAAGGCGATCAAGCGCACCAGGAGCACGCTGCGCCTGCTCGGCGCGCGGCTTGCGCCCGAGTCGCGCCGGCGGACGCGAGATGCGCTGCGCGACGCAGGCCAGGCGCTGATGCAGGCGCGGGACGCTGCCGTGGCGCCGAGCGCGCTCAGGCAGATCGTGCGTGGCGAGCAGGCGCGGCTGGGAGCGAGCATCGGCACGGTCCGCCTGCGCACGCTGCTCTCAGAGCGCAGGGTGGCGGCCGAGCGCGCGCTGCTGACCGGCAGCGAGCGTCGCGCGCTGCTGCGCGAAACCACGGCCGTGCTCGATGCGCCCGACTTGCTGGCGCTGCGCGAGCGCGCGCGCGACGGGGAGTCGCTGGACGAGCTGTTGCCAGAGTGCTTCGCGGTCGTGCGCGAGGCGGGCAGGCGCACGATGGGCATGCGCCACTTCGACGTGCAACTGATCGGCGGGATGGCCCTGCACGATGGCCAGATCGCGGAGATGAGGACCGGCGAGGGGAAGACGCTGACCGCGACGCTCGCGGTCGTGCTCAACTCGCTGGCGGTCCGTGAGAACGCCGATGGGGAGATGGAGCCCAAGGGCGTGCACGTGGTGACCGTCAACGACTACCTCGCTAGGCGCGACGCCGAATGGATGAGCCCGATCTACGAGATGCTCGGCGTCAGCGTCGGGGTGCTGCAGAACATGCAGTCCTATGAGGATAAGCAGCAGGCCTACGGCTGCCATGTGGTCTATGGGACCAACTCCGAGTTCGGGTTCGACTACCTGCGCGACAACATGGCCAAGGATCTGGCGGAGAAGGTGCAGCGCGGCCATCCCTACGCGATCGTGGACGAGGTGGACAACATCCTGATCGACGAGGCGCGCACGCCGTTGATCATCTCCGGCGCGCCGGAAGAGGCGGCCGACCTGTATGCGAGGTTCGCACGGCTGGCGCCGAGGCTGACGTCGGGCAAGACCCCGGAAGGCCTCGATCCGAGGACCAGGAAGGAATTCGTCGCCGACTTCGACTACGAGTTCGACGAGAAGCACAAGACCGTCTCGATCACCGAGCAGGGGGTCGCCAAGGCGGAGCGCTTCCTGGGGATCGATCACCTCTACAGGGCTGAGAACGGCCATCTGGTCAACCATCTGATCCAGGCGCTGCGGGCCGAGTCGCTCTACAAGCGGGGCGTCGACTATGACGTGATCGACGGCGAGGTGAAGATCATCGACGAGTTCACCGGCCGGATCCTGGAGGGCAGGCGCTGGTCGGAAGGGCTCCATCAGGCGGTGGAGGCGAAGGAGGGCGTGAGGGTCCAGGAGGAGAACCAGACCCTGGCGACGATCACCTACCAGAACTACTTCCGGCTCTATGAGAAGCTCTCCGGGATGACGGGCACGGCGCTCACCGAGGCGACCGAGTTCATGAAGATCTACGAGCTGCCGGTCGTCCAGATTCCGACGAACATGCCGATGGTCCGGGCCGATCGCAACGATCAGGTCTACAAGACCAAGGAGGGCAAGTGGACGGCGGTCGTCAAAGAGGTGGCGGCGCGCCATGAGATGGGCCAGCCGGTGCTGGTGGGAACGATCTCCGTGGAGGTCTCAGAGCTTCTCTCCGAGCGCCTGAAGCAGATCGGGATCAAGCACAGCGTCCTGAACGCGAAGCCCGAGCATGCGGCGCGCGAGGCGGACGTGGTCGCCGAGGCGGGCCGTCCCGGGGCCGTGACGATCGCGACGAACATGGCCGGCCGTGGCGTGGATATCAAGCTCGGCGGCAATGCCGAGCACCTGGCGCGCCTCGCGCTCGCGAAGACCGGGATCGATCCGAGCGATGGGGGCTACGAGCAGCAGCTGCAGGAGGTGATGGGCGAGATCGATGCGCGCGTGGAGGCGGACCGCGAACGGGTCATGGCCTCCGGAGGGCTTTTCATCTGCGGCACCGAGCGCCACGAGTCGCGGCGGATCGACAATCAGCTGCGCGGCCGTGCCGGCCGTCAGGGCGACCCGGGCGAGAGCCGTTTCTTCCTCTCCGCGGAGGATGACCTGATCCGCCTGTTCGCCGGCGATCGGATCTACAAGATCCTCGACCGGCTCGGCAGCACCGACGAGGAGGGCAACGAGGAGCCGATCGAGGCGAAGATGCTCTCCCGCCAGATCGAGAAGGCGCAGACGAAGGTCGAGGAACAGAACTTCCTGATCAGAAAGCGCGTCCTGGAGTACGACGACGTGATGAACGAGCAGCGGCGGATCATCTACGCCTACCGGGACGGGATCCTTGAAGGCAAGGACATGGGCGATGAGGCGCGCGGGCAGATCGGCGGGGTGATAGAGCGCACCGTCGAGCAGTACACGGTCGGCGACTATGTGGAGGAGTGGGACCTGGACGGGATGTTCGGCGCCATCGAGCAGCTGCTGCCGATCGGCCTGGACAGCGAGCAGATCGACCTGGAAGCGATCGACCGGATCCTGCTCGCCGAGCAGATCTCCGCCGCCGCTCTCGCCCGCTACGACGAGCGCGAGCAGGAGCTGGGCGAGGAGCTGATGCGCGCGCTGGAGCGGTTCCTGCTGCTGCAGATAATCGACGATCGCTGGCGCGAGCACCTGTATGACATGGACTACCTGCGCGAGGGGATACACCTGCGCGGCTTCGCCCAGATCGACCCGCTCGTTGCGTACAAGAACGAGGCGTTCACGCTGTTCGGCGATCTGATGAACACGGTCTGGAGCGACTTCGCGCGCATGATCTTCAACGTCCAGGTCACAGTCGAGGGCGATCAGGGCCCGCAGGCGCCGCCTCCGCTGGCGGCCGCCGGCAGCTCGACCCGCGCCGGCCGGGTCTCCTACTCGGGTGGGCGCAGCGCGATGGGCGCCGGCGCGCTGGCGGCCGCGGCGGCCGCGGCCGGCCCGGAGCTCGCGCAGGGCGCCGGCTATGAAGGCGAGGAGGGCCTCGCCGAAGCGCTCCCGGTGGTGCAGCAGCGCACCGTCGGAGCCGAGGAGCAGATCGGCCGCAACGATCCCTGCTGGTGTGGATCCGGCAAGAAGTACAAGAAGTGCCACGGCGCCTGAGACGGCCCTGG
>DAHVAB010000018.1 GCA_027314825.1 Solirubrobacterales bacterium | reverse complement strand
GAGGCCGAGCCCGGCACCGCAAGCGGCGGAGGGGAGGATGGCGAGAATGGCGGCGCGCGCCTGTTTCTCACCCCGTACGCATCGTCGCGGATGATCGTCTCCTGGGTGCTCGGCCTCGGCGAGAACGCACTGCTGAGGCGCCCGACCGACCTGCGCGAAGAGCTGCAGCGCCGCCTGCGCCTGCTCTGCGAGCGCCACGCGGAGATGCCCCGGCTGGCGGCCGGCCGCCGCGCCGCCCGGGCGGGGACGAGCGCTCGCGGCACGCGCTCCCGCACCGCGGGCAGGCGCGGGGCGGATGGGGAGGCGCGCGCCGACTCGGTGATCCGCCCCGAGCGGTTCGCGCGGCTGGTGACGCTCGCGAGCGTGCTGATCGACGCCGGCAGAGCCGGCCGGCGCCTTGCGATCGCGGAGGTGCGCGAGCGGCTGCAGATCAGCGAGGAGGAGCTTCGCGAGGACATCGCGGTGCTGAACGTCGTGAACTTCGGCGGCGGCTCCTACGTGCTGTATGCAGAGATAGACGAGGCGGCGGGGGAGATCGAGGTCGATCCGGAGCCCTACAGCGACAACTTCGACCGGCCGGCGCGTCTGCTGCCGGTCGAGGCGAAGGCGCTGGTGGCGGCGATCGACCTGATCGGCGAGCACATCCCCGAGGGCTCGCTCGCCTCCGCCCGCGCGAAGATCGTGGCCGCGCTCGGCGAGGACCCGCTGGAGCAGGGGCTGCACGTGGCCCGCTCGGGCGGCGACGACTCGGAGGTGGCGCCCGCGATCTCCAGGGCGATCGTGGAGCACAGGCTGATCGAGATCGAGTACTACAAGCAGAGCGAAGGCGAGGTCTCGCTGCGTCGCGTGGAGCCCTACGCCCTGGTCAACGGTCGGGAGGGCTGGTATGTCGCCTCCTTCGATCCCGACCGGGACGCGATGCGCCATTTCCGGCTCGACCGGATCAAGCGGGTGCAGGTGAGCGACGAGCGCTTCCGGCCGCGGCAGGAGGTGGATCCGGCCGCGGAGGTCGATGGCTGGATGCGCACCGGCGAGGTGCCGGCCTCGCGGACTGCGAGGGTGTGGATCTCGCCTGAGCGCGCGCGGTGGGCGCGCGAGTCGCGGAGGGTCACAGACGAGCTGGCGGACGGCTCGGTCATAGTCGAGCTCAGCTTCGCCGGCACCGAGTGGCTGGTCAGGGAGATCCTCAAGGAAGCAGGCGACGCCGTGGTGCTCGAGCCGCAGGACGCACGCGAGGCGGTGCATGCCGCCGCACGCCAGCTCGCCGAGCGGGCCGACGCTCTCGCCGCGGGCACGCGGTGAGCGGACGCGGGCCTGGCGCCGCGGATGCCCGCCGCGGGGAGCGGGTGTCGGCGGCGTGCGGAGGGCGGCGGCCGCGGTGAGCAGGCGCGCGCAGATAGCGATGGACGCCGGCGAGGTGGCGGCGTTCCTCGCCCAGGAGCGGACGGTCATCTGCGTGACGATCGGCCCCCGCGGCTGGCCGCACCCGATGCCGCTCTGGTATGTGCTGCGCAGCGCGGAGGATGGCCTCCCGCAGGTGTGGGCCTGGACCTACGCCGCCTCTCAGAAGGTCCGAAACATCGAGCGCGACCCGCGGGCGAGCCTTCTGATCGAGGCGGGCGAGACCTACGAGCGGCTGCGCGGCGTGATGCTCGAGTGCGAGGCGATCGTGCACCGCGACCTGCCGACGGTGAGCGCGCTCGGCGCGGAGATCCTCGCCCGCCATGCCCCGGACGGCGAGGGTCGGCCGGCCGTGCAGCTCGACCCGCAGGCGACGGCGGTGATCGAGGCCCAGGCGCGCAAGCGGGTAGCCCTCCAGTTCGTCGAGCGCCGGCGCGCGAGCTTCGATCACCGCAAGCTGGCTGGCGTCTACTGATCGTCTGCCGGGGGTGGCGCCGCCGTCCCGCCGCTGCCGGCGCTCCTGTGGGTGCCGCCGCCGTCGCGCCGCTGCCGGCGCTCCTGTGGGTGGCGCCGCCGGCTCGTCTCTGCCGGCGCTCCTGCCGCGGGTGGCACCGCCTGCGGCGCTCCGGCCGGGAGCGCTCCCGCCGCCACGCGCGTGCTCTAGGCTCCAGCCCAGATGCAGCAGCTCAAGGGACTGATCCTCTCCGGGGGGAAGGGCACGCGGCTGCGGCCGATCACGCACACGAGCGCGAAGCAGCTCGTGCCAGTCGCCAACAAGCCGGTGCTGTTCTATGGGATCGAGGCGATGGCGCAGGCGGGCGTCACTGAGATCGGGATCATCATCGCGCCTGAGACCGGCGATGAGATCAGGCAGGCGGCGGGCGATGGGAGCGCCTTCGGGGTGAGGATCCAGTACATCGTGCAGGATGAGCCGCTCGGGCTGGCGCACGCCGTGCTCACGGCCGAGCCGTTCCTCGGAGAGAGCCCGTTCGTGATGTATCTCGGGGACAACCTGCTGCAGGGCGGGATAGTCGAGCTGGTGCAGTCCTTCCGCAGCGACGAGCCCGACGCGCTGATCCTGCTCACCCGGGTGGAGGATCCGCAGAGCTACGGGATCGCCGAGCTCGACGGCTACCGGCCGGGCTCGGCCGAGCTGGATGGGGCGAGCGCCGGCCGGGTGGTGCGGCTCGTCGAGAAGCCGCCGCGGCCCAACAGCGATCTCGCCCTGGTCGGGGTCTACATGTTCACCAGTCAGATCCACGAGGCGGCGAGGGCGATCGAGCCCTCGCAGAGGGGTGAGCTGGAGATCACCGACGCGATTCAGCACCTGGTCGACGCCGGCCTGCGGGTGCAGCCTCACATCGTGAATGGATGGTGGAAGGACACCGGCCGCCTGCAGGACATGCTCGACGCCAATCGCCTGATTCTCGACAACCTCTCAGAGCGCGTGGAGGGCGAGCTGGTCGACTCTCAGGTCGAAGGGCGGGTGCGGATCGAGCCCGGCGCGCGGCTGGAGCGCGCGACGGTGCGGGGGCCGGCGATCATCGGCGCCGGGGCGAGCCTGCGCGACTGCTACATCGGCCCGTATACGGCGATCGGCGCCGGGTGTACCGTGATCGGCGCCGAGGTGGAGCATTCGATCCTGCTGGAGGGCGCCTCGGTCTGCGAGCTGGATGGGCGGATGGAGTCATCGCTGCTCGGTCGAGGCGTCACCATCCGGCGCGGCCAGCGCCAGCCGCGCGCCTACCGGTTCATGGTGGGCGATAACTCCGACATCTCGATCCTGTGAGGATCCTCGTCGCGGGCGCCGGCGGGATGCTCGGCCGGGACGTCGTCGAGGCCGCGACGCGCGCCGGCCATCCGCCGCTCGCCCTCCCACGAGCCGACCTGGACATCGCCGATCCCGCGGCGGTGGAGCGGGCGGTCGCGACGGCGCGGCCGGACGCGATCGTCAACTGCGCCGCGTATACCGATGTGGATGGGGCCGAGTCGGACCGCGACGGGGCCTACGCGGTCAACGCGCAGGGCGCAGGCAATCTCGCCTCCGCGGCGGCGCGGGCGGGCGCGAGGCTGCTGCACGTGTCCACGGACTACGTCTTTGACGGCGACGCCCCGCGTGATGAGGCCGGCCGCCCGCGGGCATACGTGGAGTCGGATCAGACCGGCCCGCTGTCGGTCTACGGGCAGAGCAAGCTGGAGGGCGAGCGCCTGGTGCTCGCGGCCGAGACGGGACACCTCGTCGTGCGCAGCTCCTGGCTGTTCGGCGTCCATGGGCGCAACTTCGTGGAGAGCATGCTGCGGCTCGCCGATGAGCGCGACGCGGTCGATGTCGTGGACGATCAGGTCGGCTGCCCGACGTGGACCGGCCATCTCGCCCCCGCGCTGATCGGGCTGCTGGACCGCGGCGTGAGCGGCCTGGCGCATCTCGCCGGCTCCGGGGCCGTGTCCTGGAACGGGTTCGCGAAGGAGATCTTCAGGCAGGCGGAGCGCGACTGCGAGGTGCGTCCGGCGAGCACGGCCGCGATGGGCCGGCCGGCGCCGCGCCCGAGATGGTCGGTGATGGAGAGCGAGCGCGGGCGCGAGCAGGTGATCCCGATGCCGGAATGGCAGGATGGGCTCGGCGGCTATCTGGCGGCGAGAGCTGGGATGATCAGGACATGAGACTGCTGATATGCGGCGGCGCCGGCTTCATCGGCTCGCACTTCGCGCGGATCCGCGTGCGGGAGCACGGCGACGAGGTGATCGTGCTCGACAAGCTGACCTACGCTGGGCGCAGGGAGAACCTGCGCGACATCGAGGGCGAGCCCGGCTTCCGGTTCCTGCACGGCGCGATCGAGGATCGCGAGGCCGTCGAGGAGGGGATAGCCGCCGGCGGAGCCGGCCGGCCGGTGGACGCGATCGTCAACTTCGCAGCCGAGACGCACGTCGACCGCTCCATCACCGACCCGGACGCGTTCGTCAGGACACATTGCCTCGGCACCAACGTGCTGCTGGAAGCGGCGCTCGCCCACGGCCTGCGCCACGTGCAGATCTCGACCGACGAGGTGTATGGCTCGATCGAGAGCGGCACGTTCACCGAGGACTCGCCGCTGGCCCCCTCCTCGCCGTACTCGGCGAGCAAGGCGAGCGCCGACCTGCTGGTGCGCAGCTACGTGCATACACATGGTTTGAACGCGAGCATCTGCCGGGGATCGAACAATTACGGGCCCAACCAGTATCCGGAGAAGCTGATCCCGCTGATGATCCTCAATGCGCTCCACGGCGACCGGCTGCCCGTCTATGGCGATGGCCTGCAGGTGCGCAACTGGATATATGTCACCGACTTCGCCCGTGCGGCCGGCTGCGTGCTGGAGCAGGGCCTGCCGGGCGAGGTGTATAACGCGGGCGGCCCCGACGAGGAGCCGAACATCGAGATCGTGCGCAGGATCGTGGGGCAAGCCGGCGCCGGCGATGAGCTGATCGAGCACGTGCCGGACCGGCTCGGCCACGATCGCCGCTACTCGCTCTCCTCGGAGAGGGTGAGGGCGCTCGGCTGGGAGTCGAGGGTGCGTCTGGAGGAGGGCCTGGCGCAGACGTTCTCCTGGTATGAGGAGAACCGATGGTGGTGGGAGCCGATCCGCTCAGGGGAGTACAGGCGCTACTACGAGCGTCAGTACGGCCGCGCGCTCGCCTGAGTCGCGCCGCCGCCTGCGCGCTGTTGCCGCCGCCGCGCTGCCGCCGACGCTCCGCTGTTGCCGCCGCGCTGCTGCTGCCGCCGCGCTGCTGCCGCCGCGCTGCTGCCGCCGCCGCGTCAGCTGGTCGGGCCGCTGAGGCCCGAGACCTTCCAGGAGCCGCCTTCCTCGGTGAGCGACATCACGCTTGCGCGCATCTTGCCGTTCCAGACGCTCTTGACCTTCGCCATCGCCTGCTTGCCCTGCACGGTGATCGATTCCACTTCGAGGTTGTATGTGTCGATCTCCCCGAGCTGGCCTTCCATCGCCTTGACGCAGCTGCCGCCTTTGGATTCCAGGCGCGTGAGCACCGCCTTGGAAAGGTCGTCTTCGCAGACCTTCTTCGCGTTGGCCGAGGTCGCATTGGAGTGAAAGCTGCTGATCGCTTCGGCGGGGCCCTTCTTCGCCCCCGTGAAGCTGCCGGAGGAGGAGCTGCCTTCTTCGACGCCGCCGCAGGCCGCGACGCCGAGCGCGACGCAGAGCGCGCCGAGCGCCGCCAGCGAGCGCCGTGGGAGGTGGTCGATGCCGATCATCGCCCACTCAGGTTACGCCAGATCGCCCGTGCCGGTCACGGCGGGTCGGAATGTGGCTTGCGCCGGCGCTCCGGCGCGCGCCGCCCGGGCCCAGCGCACCGTTCCAGCCGCTGCCTTTGGCCCGCCTAAATGTTTGCATGGAGTAATATTTAGCCAGTGCACAGAGATGCCCTGCCCGAGAGTGAAAGCGAGCGCGAGGATCGCGTTGCGGCGGGGCGGGGCACGGACGGCGGCGCCCGGCCCGTTGATCGCGGGCGTCGGGAGGGTGCCCCTGCGGGGCGGGACGCGGATGCGGATGCTCCGGACGCGGATCGCCGCAAGCGTGGGGAGGACGCCCCTGCGGGGCGCGACGCGGATGGGCATGCTCCGGACGCGGAGCGCGAGCCGGGTGCGCCCGGCGACCAGGATGTCGAAGATGTGATCGAAGCGGCGGTGACGGCGAGCAGAGCGCTCGTCGCGCTCGCGGCGCGCTCGCTGGCCGACTGCGACGAGGATGTCACGCTGCCGCAGTACCGGATGCTGGTCGTGCTCGGCATGCGCGGCCCGCGTCCGAGCAGCTCGCTGGCGGCCGCCCTCGGCGTGGCGCCGCCGACCGCCACCAGGATGAGCGACCGGCTGGTCCGCAAGGGCCTGGTCGGCCGTCGCACGAACGCCAGGGATCGCCGGCAGGTCATGCTCAGCCTCACCCCCGCCGGGCGCAGGCTGCTCGACACGGTCACAGAGCATCGCCGCCAGGAGATCCGCGCCCTCCTGGATGGCGTGCCGAGGGAGCGCCACCCTTCGCTGGTGGAAGCGTTCCGCCTTTTCGCCGGCGCGGCAGGAGAGCTCGCAGAGGCCGACTGGGCCGCCGGGTGGGAGCTGTGAGCATGCGCCCTTGCCCGCCGCGGCAGGCCGCCCCGGGCTGTGAGCGCACCCCGACCTCTCCGACCCGCGCAGTGGGACCGCGGAGGCGCCGACGCCGGGGATGAGCGAGCCGGTGCCCACCTGGCGAACCCGCCTGCGCTCGCTGGGCGCCGACCTCTCGGTGCACATCGGCGCGATGAGCTTTCTGCGCCGGTGGCTGGTGCTGGGCGCGCTGCTCGGGGTGATCGCCGGCCTCGGAGCGGTCGTCTTCTACCTTGCGCTGAGCTTCGCCACCCATGTCTTCCTGGACCTGCTGCTCGGCTACCACGTGCCGACGCCGGTCGCGGAGGGCGGCCGGTTCGGCTCGGTCAGCCTCGGCGGCCGGGCGTGGCTGCTGCCCGTGATCGTCGCCTTCGGCGGCCTGCTCTCGGGCATCCTCATCTTCACCTTCGCGCCGGAGGCCGAGGGTCACGGCACCGATGCCGCGATCTCCGCGGTGCACCACAATCCGCGCGGCGTGCGGGCTCGAGCGGTGCTCGTGAAGATCGTCGCCTCGGCGCTGACGATCGGCTCCGGCGGCTCCGGTGGCCGCGAGGGGCCGACCGCGCAGATCAGCGCCGGGTTCGGCTCGCTGCTCGCGCGAGTGCTCGATCTCTCCCCGACGGACGGGCGGATCGCGGTCTCGGTCGGTATCGGCTCGGGGATCGGCTCGATCTTCGGCGCACCGCTCGGCGGCGCGATCCTCTCCGCCGAGATCCTCTACCGGGAAGACTTCGAGGTGGAGGCGCTGATCCCGGGGATCATCGCCTCGGTCATCGGCTATACGGTCTTCGCCGCCTTCTTCGGGTTCAAGCCGCTGTTCGGGTTCGTCGCCGCCGGCTACCACTTCAACGATCCCCTCCAGCTGCTCTGGTTCGTGATCATCGGGATCGTCTGCGGCTTCGTCGGCCTGCTCTACTCGAAGACCTTCTACGGCGGCGTGGACCTGTTCGCCAAGATGCCCGGCAGCCGCATGCTCAAGCCCGCCCTCGGCGGCCTGATCGTCGGGCTGATCGGGCTGGCGATCCCGGAGGCGCTCGGCACCGGCTCCGGCTGGAGCCAGAAGGGCCTCGGCCATGATCTCATGAGCATCCCGCTCTGGATCGTGCTGCTGCTGCCGCTCGCGAAGATCGTGACCACCACGCTCTCGATCGGCTCGGGCGGCTCAGGCGGCATCTTCGGCCCCGGCATGGTGATCGGCGCGTTCGTCGGCGCCGCCGCCTGGCGGCTCCTGGAGCCGATCGTGCCCGGCATCACCAGCGATCCGGGCCCGTTCGTGGTGATCGCGATGATGGCCTGCTTCGGCTCGATCGCGCGCGCGCCGCTCGCGGTCATGCTGATGGTGAGCGAGATGACCGGCAGCTTCGAGGTGCTCGCGCCGGCCATGGTCGCGGTCGGGATCGCGACCCTGATCGTCGGCCGCTTCGACGACACGATCTACCGCAGCCAGCTGCGCAGCCGCCGCGACCTGCCGGGCGCGCGCCTCGCGGCCGGGATGCCGATGCTCGGCTCGATCGCCGCGGCGGAGGCGATGAGCAAGCCGCGGCTGGTCCTCTCCGCCGGCGAGCGCGCGACGCAGAGCCTGCAGGCGATGGCCGCCAAGCGGCTCGGCGGCGCGCCGGTGGTCGACGAGAAAGGCGTCTATCTCGGCGTGGTCGACCTGCAGCAGGCGCAGTCGACGGGGCTTGAGGAGCAGACGACGAGCGGGCGGATCGTCGATCCGACGGCGCCGTCGATCGCGCTGGGCGCCAATCTCGACTCGGCGCTGGAGGCGCTCATGACCTCCGGGCGCAACTGGGTGCCGGTGCTGGACCCGGGAAAGCACGTGGTCGGCATCCTTTCCACCGGCGATGTGGTCAGGGCCCATCGCGACGCGCTGCGCCGCAGCCTGCTCACCTCGCCGCAGGCTGCCGCCGCGACCACGGTGATCGACACCCGCCTCGACGAGCGATCGGTCCTGGTCGGGCGACGCCTGCGCGACGCGAGCCTGCCGCCCGGCGCGATCGTGGTTACGCTGCAGCGCGGCTCGGAGGTGATCCTCCCCCGCGGCGAGACGGCGCTCCTCGCCGGCGACCGGCTCTCGATCATCGCTCCCACACAGCGCAGCGAGGATGTGAGGCGCCTGCTGCGCGCGCAGCCGGATCTCGCCGCCGCCGACGGCGCCGGCTCAGGCTAGAGGTCCCGCAGGCGCGGTGGCGCGGCCTACCTGTCGCGTTGATCGCTGCGCCTGTACCCGAGGCGGGCCGAGATCCGGTCGGCCGTCGTGACCAGATGCGGGCCGAGGGCAGTCACCAGCTCCTGGAGGGAGATCATCGACGTGTGCGCGGTCATGTTGACCGCCGCGATCACCTCGCCGCTCTCCGATCGCACCGGCACCGCGATCGCGAGCAGCTCGGGCGCGAGCTCCTCGTCGTTGACCGCGAAGCTCGCCTCGCGCACGTGTTCGAGCTCCGCCCTCAGCGCCTTCTTCGTGGTGATCGTGTTGGGCGCTCGCCGGGCCAGCGGCGCCTGTGCGAGCAGCCTGCGCAGATCCTCCTCCGGCAGTGCGGACAGGAGGATCTTGCCCAGCGCGGTGCAGGTCGCCGGGAGCCTTGAGCCCGGCTGCAGGTCGAGGTCGATCTTCCCCTGCCCCCGCTTGAAGCCGCGCGCGCGCTCCAGGTAGAGGATCTCCGCGCCGTCGAGGATCGCGAGGCTGACCGTGTAGGAGGTCTGCTGGCGCAGCTCCTCCATATATGAGTGGGAGTGCTCCCGCAGGCTGCCGGAGCTGAGCGCCGACATGCCGAGGCTCGTCACCTTCAGCCCCAGCCTGTACTTCCGCGAGGCGCCCTGCTCCAGGTAGCCGAGCGCGACCAGCGTGATCACGTAGCGATGGGTCGTGGAGCGACTCATCCCCAGCTCGTCGGCGATATCCGCGATCCCCAGCACCGGCCGCTGCGGCGTGAAGCAGCCCAGGATCGCAAGCCCACGCTCCAGCGACTGCGAGTAGCGGGGCTCGCGCAGGCTCGGCACCGACCATATTTCCTCTCCGTCAACCCCCCTGCGCTGAAGGGGCTTCGAGCTCATTCTTGGCATAGCGTGCGACCCTCATCCTTAAGTGCTTGATTCTCCATGCGTGGAGTCATCTGTAATTGTCTCGCGCCTCCGACCCGATCGACGGGCATAGGGGAAGACACGATGAAGCGGCCAGATTATATTCCGGATACGCCTCAAGCCGGGCCCGGAGGCGAGCTGGGCGCCTGTGGCCTAGCCGATTCCCTCGACCAGCTCGGCCAGCGAGGCGAGCTCCAGCCCTTCCGCGAGGATGATCAGCGTGTCGAGTCGCGGCGAGCGCAGGCGGCGCTCGAGCAGGCTCACCTCGGTGCGGTGCAGGTCGCACATCCGCGCGAGCGTCTCCTGGGACACTCCCGAGCGCTCACGCAGACGCCGCAGGTTCTCTGCGAACCTGCTGCGCACCTCCTCGGAGGAGACGGGCTGATCCAGGACTGGCCGAGCGCTCATGCAGTCCACTGTCATAGATCGCGCGGTCGATGTCCACAGACCGTCGTCTGTGGATGGGCTCGCCTCGGTCGCTCACCGGCCCTGCCGGTCGGCCATGCGCACCGCTGGCCGGTCGAGCGCTCCGTCGGCCCGCGCGTCGGCCCGCGCGTCGGCCCGCTGCGCGCCGGCCCGCGCGCCGGCCCGCTGCGCTAGCTTGCGCCGATGCCCCCCCGAGATCTGCAGCAGCTCGCCGAGCAGGTGAGCGCCTGCCGGCGCTGCCCGCGGCTGGTCGCCTGGCGCGAGCGCGTCGCGCAGGAGCGCAGGGCGGCCTTCCAGGATGAGGCCTACTGGGGCCGTCCGGTACCCGGCTTCGGCGACCCGGCCGCAACGCTGGTCCTGCTCGGCCTGGCGCCGGCCGCCCACGGCGGCAACCGCACCGGCAGGGTCTTCACCGGCGATCGCTCCGGCGACTTCCTGTTCGCGGCGATGTGGCGGGCCGGGCTGGCCAGCCAGCCCACCTCCAGCGATCTTGACGACGGCCTGCGTCTCCACGGCGCCTGGGTGACGGCGGCGGTGCGGTGCGCCCCTCCGGCCAACCGGCCCGCCGCCGCCGAGCGCAACCGGTGCCTGCCCTGGACCGAGCGGGAGCTCTCCCTGCTGCCGCTCGCGCGGGCGATCCTCTGCCTCGGCGGCTTCGCCTGGGAGGCGGCCCTGCGGCTGCACGCATGGCGGGAGGGCGCCGCCGACATCCGCACGCCCCGCTTCGCCCACGGCGCCGTCGCGGAGGGCGACCGCCTCACCCTGATCGGCTGCTACCACCCCAGCCAGCAGAACACGTTCACCGGCAGGCTCACAGAGCAGATGCTCGACGAGGTGCTGCTGCAGGCGTGCGAGCTGGCCGGTCTGCCACACCCCGCCCCGCGCTAGCCTCGGCTGCGTGGGGCAGCCCGCCGCGGACCCGCTCAGCATCTTCAGCCAGCCGGTCAGGGACTGGTTCACCGCCGCGTTCGCCTCACCGACCCGTGCTCAGGTCGCAGCCTGGCCTGCGATCGCGCAGGGCGAGCACGTGCTGCTCAGCGCTCCCACCGGCTCGGGCAAGACGCTCGCCGCGTTCCTGTGGGCGATCGACCGGCTCTCCCGGGATGAGCGCCGGCGCGGTCCCGAAAGCAGTGAGGCTGCCCGCCCCACCCGTCTTCTCTACATCTCCCCCCTGAAGGCGCTCTCCTACGACGTCGAGCGCAACCTGCGAGTGCCGCTGAAGGGGATCGGCGCGCGGCTGGAGGTCGCGATCCGCACCGGCGACACCCCGCAGCGGGAGCGGGCCGCGATGGTGCGGCGGCCCCCCGACATCCTGATCACCACGCCCGAGTCTCTCTATCTGCTGCTCACCTCCCGGGCGCGGGAGATCCTCGGCGGGGTTCACAGCGTGATCGTCGATGAGGTCCACGCCGTCGCCTCCACCAAGCGGGGCGCCCATCTCGCGCTCACCCTGGAGCGCCTCGACGCGCTGATCGCCGAGCACGGCCGGCCCGCCGGCGCGCAGCGGATCGGCCTCTCCGCGACCCAGACGCCGCTGGAGGAGGTGGCCCGTTACCTGGTCGGACCGCGCCGCAAATGCACGATCCTCGACGCCACCGATCCGGAGGGGGTCGGCCGATCGCTGCGCTTGAAGGTCGAGATGCCGGCAGAGTCGGTCGGCGCTCTCGGGGCGGCTTCGACCCCGGGCGTCGCCGGGGAGGCCGGGCCGCCGGCCCGCCCGGCGCCTGAGGGCCAGCCACCGCCGAGCCTGCAGCCTCTGCCCGGCGGAGAGTCCCTCGGCCACTCGGCCTGGCCCGCCATCTACCCGCGCCTGCTGGAGCTGGTGCGCGAGCACAGCTCGAGCATCGTCTTCGTCAACAGCCGCCGCGCCGCGGAGCGGATCGCGATGCGGCTCAACGAGATCGCCGGCGGGCAGGAGATCGCCCGGGCCCACCACGGCTCGCTCTCCTCCGAGGAGCGCTCGCTGGTCGAGGAGCTTCTGAAGAGCGGCTCCCTGCCGTGCCTGGTAGCGACCTCCAGCCTCGAGCTCGGGATCGACATGGGCGCCGTCGATCTGGTCATCCAGATCTCCTCGCCCAAGTCGGTCGCCTCCGGCCTGCAGCGGATCGGCCGGGCCGGACACTCGGTCGGCGAGCCTTCGGAGGGTGTGATCATCCCCCGCTTCCGCGGCGACCTGCTGGAGTGCGCGGTCCTCGCGCGGCGGATGCGAGAGGGCGCGATCGAGCAGACGGTCGTGCCCCGCAACCCGCTCGATGTGCTCGCCCAGCAGATCGTCGCGTGCGCCGCCGTCGAGGGCGAGATCTCCGTGGCGGAGCTGCACCGCCGCGCACAGGCCACCCACAGCTACAGCGAGCTCTCCCTGACCCAGCTTGAGGGAGTGCTGGACATGCTCGACGGCCGCTATCCCTCCAGCGAGTTCGCCGAGCTGCGGCCCCGGATCGTCTGGGACCGGCTGCGCGGGGTGATCGAGCCGCGGCGGGGCGCGCAGCGGCTCGCCGTCCTGAACGCCGGCACGATCCCCGACCGCGGCCTCTACACGGTCACCCTGCCGGACGGGCGCAGGGTCGGCGAGCTCGACGAGGAGATGGTCTACGAGGCCCGTCCCGGCCCGGCGTTCCTGCTCGGCGCCTCCGCCTGGCGGATCGAGGAGATCGGACGCGACCGGGTGATCGTCACTCCCGCGCCCGGCGCTCCCGGCGCGGTCCCCTTCTGGAAGGGCGACGGCCTCGGCCGCTCGCGGGAGCTCGGCGAGGCGATCGGCGCCTTCTCCCGCTGGGCGGTCGATCGGCCCGCCGAGCTGCTGGAGCGCGAGTACGACCTGGGCTCCGGCGCGGCCGCCGCCCTGCTTTCGCTGCTGCGCGAGCAGCGCGCGGCGACCGGCGCGATCCCGAGCGAGCGCACGATCGTCGTGGAGCGCTTCCGGGATGAGATCGGCGACTGGCGGCTGTGCGTCCTCTCCCCTTACGGTCGGCGCATCCATGCCGCCTGGGCGCTCGCGATCTCCGCGCAGGCCAGCCGGGAGCTGGGCCTGCACCTCGACGCGATCGCCTCCGACGACGGGATCGTCATGCACCTGCCCGATGCCGAGGAGCCGCCCGACGCGCAGCTCGCGATGATCGAGCCCGACCGGGTCGAGGACCTGCTGCTCGCCGGGCTCTCCGGCTCCGCGCTGTTCGGCGCCCGCTTCCGGGAGAGCGCGGCGCGCGCCCTGCTGATCCCGCGCGCGATGCCCGGCCGGCGCACGCCGCTCTGGCAGCAGCGTCTGAAGGCGCAGGCGCTGCTGGCGGTCGCCGAGCGCTACAGCCAGTTCCCGATCGTCCTGGAGACCTACAGGGAGTGCCTGCGCGACGTGCTCGACCTGCCCGGCCTGCGGGACATCCTCACACGGCTGCAGCGGCGCTCCATCACGGTGGTCGAGGTCGAGACCCAGCAGGCCTCCCCGTTCGCCGCCTCCCTGCTCTTCGACTTCCTCGCCGCCTACATGTACGAGGGCGACGCGCCGAGCGCCGAGCGGCGCGCCACCGCGCTCTCGCTCGATCGCGACCTGCTCCGGGAGCTGCTCGGCCAGGAGGAGCTGCGCGAGCTGATCGACCCGGACGCCCTGGCCGAGGTGGAGGCCGACCTGCAATGCCTCTCCGCGCGCGCCGCTCCCAGGGATGCCGAGGAGCTCCACGACATGCTGCGCCGGCTCGGCGACCTCACCGAGGCGGAGATCTCAGAGCGCGCCGCGCTCGGGGGCCTCGACGGGCGCGGGGCGCTGCGCGCGCTACGCCGCCGCCGCCGTGCGCTCGCCCTGCGGATCGGCGGGCAGGAGCGGTCGATCGACGCGGCCGACGCCGGCCTCTACCGCGACGCGCTCGGCGCCGTCCCGCCCGCCGGCCTGCCCGAGGCGTTTCTCGCGGAGGCTCCGGATCCGCTGTCGCGACTGCTGCGCCGCTATGCCGCCACGCGCGGCCCGTTCACCACCGAGTCGGCCTGCGCGCGCTTCGCGCTCGGTCGCGGCGTGCTGGAGCCGGCGCTCGCGGAGCTCGAGCAGGCGGGCGTCCTGGTTCGCGGGGAGCTGCGGCCCGGCGGCCCGCCCGGCCGCCGCGAGTGGTGCGACGCCGAAGTGCTGCGCCGCCTGCGCCGCGCCTCACTGGCGGCGCTGCGCAAGGAGATCGAGCCTGTCGACTCCCGTGCGCTGGCCGCCTTCCAGGCCGCCTGGCAGGGAATCGACGCCAACCCGCCCACCGGTGCCGGGATCGAGCGGCTGCGCGACGTGCTCGTGAGCCTTCAGGGCATCCCGCTCACCCCGACAACATGGGAGCGCGACGTGCTCCCGCGCCGGCTCGGCGCCTACTCGCCCGCATGGCTCGATCAGCTGTGCATGAGCGGCGAGGTCGTATGGGTCGGTGCCGGGGCGCTCGGCCGCTCCGACGGGCGCGTCGCGCTCTACTTCCGCGAGGACATGGCGGCGATCGGCCCGCCGCCCGGGTGGCATGAGGCGGGCGATGATCACCCCGCGCCGCCGGCCTGGCAGGACGGCTCGCTGCAGCACGCGATCCTCGCGCGCCTCGGCGGGCAGGGAGCGTGCTTCTTCGCGGACCTGCTCGCGGAGCTGGATCCGCCGAGCGTGGCCGTGCTCCAGGAGGCGCTCCTGGATCTGGCCTGGGCCGGCCAGGTGACCAATGACTCCTTCGCGGCGCTCCGCGGCTCCACCCGGGCAGGCCGTCCCGCGGCCGCCGCCGCCCGTGCCGGTGGCGATGCCTCCCGCCCCACCGGCACCGCCTCCCGTGCCGGTGGCACCGCCGCCCGCGTCGCCGGCGCC
>DAHVAB010000189.1 GCA_027314825.1 Solirubrobacterales bacterium | reverse complement strand
CGCGGTGCGCGCCCGCCGCCGCGATCCGGCGGGCGTGCGTTGCTGCGTTGCGGCTGGCGCCGTTGCATTAGAGTCGGCGCGATGAGTGAGCGTGGCGAGAGCCCCGGGGCGCTGCGGATCTCCTCCAGCGCCAGCGATCTGGACGGCGTCCGGCTGGCGTTGGCGGGCGAGCTCGACCTGGCCGGAGCGCCGCAGCTGGAACGCAGCCTGCAGGAGCTTGAGCGACAGCGCCCGAGGCGGGTCGTGATCGATCTGGCCGGACTGTCGTTCATCGACTCGACCGGCCTGCGCGTGCTGCTGCGGGCGCAGGCGCGTCTGGGCGAGCAGGGCTCGGAGCTTCTGCTGAGGCCGGGCGAGCCGGCGGTGCAGCGCGTCTTCGACGTGACGGGGGCGATCCGGGTCCTGCGCTTCGAGGCCGTGGGCTCCGATGGCTCCGAGCGACCCTCCGGCGAGTTGCGGTGAGCTTCAAGGGGCCTCGCTCACCGTCCTTGCTGGAAGGGGCGGCCATCGGCCGTCCTGGCGGCGGGGCACTCTCGGCGCCGGCGCCGCCGCGGACGGGCGTCTCAGCCAGGGACCCCGCCTCGCGGCGCACGCCCGCGATCGCGATCGGGATCGGGGTGGTGCTGGTCGCGGTCTCGCTGCTGCTGCTGATCGAGGCCTCCGCGGGCAAATCGCCGCTGCTGCCGCCGTCGCCGAGCATGACCAAATGGCTGGAGGGGCTGGGCTCCGAACTGACCTTCCGGATCTTTCTGATCGGCCTGCTCGTCTTCACCGCCGCATACGCGGGCCTGCTCGCCTATGCGCGCCACATCTCCGCGCGGGTGGCGATCGCCGTCGTGGCGGCGGTCAACGTGATCATCTTCATCGCGCCGGTGCTCATCTCCACCGACGTCTTCAGCTACATCGCCTACGCGCGGATGGCCGTCATGCACGGGATCAACCCGTATACGCACGGGCCGGCGGCGATCCAGCAGGATCCGATCTTCAACTACGTGGGCACCGACTGGCTGAAAGCGACCACCGCATACGGCCCGATCTACACGCTGCTCAGCTATCCGATCGCCCCGCTCGGCCTGATCGCGTCGGTGTGGGGGATGAAGGTCGAGGCGCTCGCCGGCTCAGCGGCGGCGATGGCGCTCACCTGGCGCTGCGCCAAGCAGCGTGGGATGGACCCGGTGGTGGCGCTGATCGCGGTCGGCGCCAACCCGCTGTGGGTGCTCTACGGGTTCGGGGGCGACCACAACGACCTGATCATGATCGCCTTCATGATGGGCGCGGTGACGCTCACCCTCGCCGGCAGCGACCTGAAGGCGGGCGCCACCCTCGCCGTGGGCATGTTCGTGAAGGCGACCGCGGTCGTGATGCTGCCGTTCATGGTGATCGGCCGGCGTCGGGTCTCGCAGATCGCGGGTCTCGCGATCGGCGCCGCCGTCTGCGCCGCGCTCGGATACGTCCTGTTCGGGGTGAACGGCGCGGACATCTTCTCGGTGCTGACCAAGGACTCCTCCTATGTCTCCACCGACGGATTTCCGACCGAGCTCGCGCACCTGATCGGCTGGCCCGGCATCTACCCGGTCGACCACACGATCCTGAAGGGCCTGCTGATCGCGATCGTCGCTTACCTGCTCTGGCGCACCTGGCGTGGATATGACTGGCTCGCGGCCTCCGGGTGGGCGCTCCTGGCGGTGGCCGTGACGAGTCCGTGGATGTTGGCGTGGTACACGCTGTGGGGGCTGCCGCTGAGCGTGATCACTCGCGACCGGCGTCTGCTCTATGCGATCCTCGCGGTCCAGGGATTGTTCATCATCCACCAGACCTCGCCCATGTTCGCCCCGGTCACATGAGCGCTCCCGCCGAGCAGCGATCTGCGGGCGCCGAGGAGGCCCCGCAGGACTGGCTCGGGCGGATGCTGCAGCGTCTGCCGGAGCCGATCCGCCCCCGCGCGCGCGACCGCGAGAGCCATCGCCGGCGCAGGGTCGAGATGATCGTCCTCGTGGTCGTCGCGATCGTGCTGGCGGTCGGCACCATCTATGACGCCACGCGCGCGGTGGGGATCGACTACAGGCTTAGCGCCGACATCGAAACCTGGCGCCAGATCACCGGGATCCCGCTCAAGGAAGTGTCGATCGAACAGGACATGAAGCACTTCACCAAGCACGATGTGGCGTGCGGCAACATTCCCGAAGCAGGCAAGCACGGAGAAGGCAAGCCGGGTGCCAGGACCCAGCTCTGCCTGGTGATGATCGGGCCGATCGTGAAGGGCAGACGGGAAACCCATACGGGCTTCTTCGTGCCGCCGAAGGAGTCCGACCAGTCCGTGACTCGCTACGGCTGCTTCGGCTCGCCGATGACGCGCTACCCGTGCGAAGGGGCGAAGCCGGCAGGAGCTCCGCCGGACACCCCGCCGAAGGGGTTCGAAGGCTGATGGGCGTGCCGGGCGCGCGGTCCTCCGGCGTGCTCGCGGCGGGAGCGGCGACGCCCGCGGGGCTGCAGACGCAGCCGAGCGCGCGTGGTGGCCCCAACCGGCTGCCGGGCTGGTGGCCGCTGGCGGCGCTGCTGGTGCTGGCGGCGGCGGTGCGCCTGTCGACGATCGGGCTGCAGAGCTTCTGGTTCGACGAGGCGTTCACGCCCGTCCACGTGCTGCACGGCTCGATCGTGGCGAGCATGGAAACGATGGCCCACACGGAGAACAGCCCTCCGCTCTGGTATGTGACGATCTGGGTCTGGACGCGGATCTTCGGGACGGGGGTCGTGGCGATGCGGCTGCCCTCCGCATTCGCGGGGATCGCGCTCGTGTGGGTGCTGTGGAAGATCGGCTACGAGCTGGCCGGCCGCCGCGCCGCGATCGCCGCGGCCGCGATCGGAGCGGTCAACCCGCTGTTCGTGTGGTATTCGCAGGAGGCCCGCACCTACGAGCTCTACGCCCTTGCGATGGCGCTCGCGGTGCTCTGCTTCATAAGGGCCGAGCGGGAGCCGACCGGGCGGCGGATGGCGGCGTTCGCTCTCACCGGAGCGCTCGCGCTGCTCTGCCACTACTTCGCGGTGTTCATGCTCGTGCCGATGGCGCTGTGGCTGCTGCGCCGGCGGGAGCGTTGGCGCGTGGCCGTCCCGGCGGTCGCCGCGATCGGCGTGGTGGGCCTCGCCCTGATCCCGCTCGCGCTCTCCCAGGGCGGCCGGGGCACCCAGTGGATCGGGCATTGGCCGCTGGTGGAACGGCTGGAAGCGATTCCGCAGTATTACCTGACCGGCTACTCTGGGCAGCCCCTGGGCCGCGGCATCCAACTGCTGATGGCGCTGCCCATCCTCGCCGGGCTGGCATGGGGTCTGTCGCGAACGTTGGAGCGTCGTGAGCGTGGCGCGGCGCTCGGAGAGCTCGCGCTGGCCGCCTGCGGGGTGCTGATCCCGATCGCGATCATCGCGGTCGGAGCCGACTATCTGGCTCCCCGGAACCTGATCGGCGCGATGGTGCCGCTGACCGTGATGATCGGGGTGGTGGTGGCGGCGCGCCGGACGGGCCGCGTGGGGATGGGCCTGGTAGGCGTGATCGCAGCGGCGATGCTCATCATCTGCATCGACGTCGACCTCACCCCGCGCCTGCAGCGGGGCGACTGGAGCGGGGTGGCTGCGGCGCTGAGCAGGCCGTCGCCGGCCGGGGTCGCCGGTGCTGGTGCGGGCACGGGTGCGGGCACGGGTGCGGGCACGGGTGCGGGCGCAGGTGCAGGCACGGGTGCGGGCGCAGGTGCAGGCACAAGGGCCGCCGCCGGCGGCGCAGCGCCGACCGGCGCCACCGGCGCGCCAGCCGGCTCTCGCGGCCTGCGCGCGATCGCGACCGTGCATCTCGGCTCGGCGCCGCTCCGGTATTACATGCCAGGGCTGCGGACCCTGCCGGCGAAGGGGACCGTGAGGGTCTCGGAGATCGACGAGGTCGGCTACTCGCCGCTGCTCTCCTCCGCCGGCTCGCCGCCGGCGCCCGGGTTCAGGCTGCTGGCCAGGGACGACGTCAACGGTCTGATCGTCTACCGCTTCGTCTCCGCCACTGCGCGATCGCTCACGATGGCGCAGCTGCGCGGCGCCGCTATAACGCCGGGCGAAGCGAACCTGCTGGCGAGCGCCACGGTCGCAGCGAGCGTCCGGGGATCGTCGTGAGCGTCCGGGGATCGTCGTGAGAGTCCGGGGATCGTCGTGAGAATGGCGTCCTCCGCGGCGAAGCTCTAGCGTTCAGGCAATGTCATCGCCGATCGTGGAGGCGCGCAGCGAGGCGGAGCTCACGCTTGAGCGTGCATGCGAGCAGCTTCTCTGTCTGCAAAGCCCCGAGGGCTGGTGGAAGGCGGAGCTGCAGTCGAATGTGACGATGGACGCCGAGGACATGCTCCTGCGCGAGTTTCTCGGGATCCGGCGCGCCGATGAGAGCGAGCGCTCGGCCGTCTGGATCCGCTCACAGCAGCGCGAGGATGGGACATGGGCGAACTTCTACGGCGCCGACGGCGACCTGTCGAGCACGATCGAGGCCTACTGGGCACTGCGGCTCGCCGGCGACCCGCCCGATGCGAGGCACATGAAGGCGGCCGCCTCGTTCATCCTCGATTCGGGCGGCCTGCAGAACGCGCGGGTGTTCACGCACGTCTGGATGGCCCTGTTCGGCCTGTGGCCATGGGATCACGTGCCGGCGCTGCCTCCGGAGATCATCCTCCTGCCGCCCTCGGTGCCGCTCAACGTCTATGACTTCGCCTGCTGGGCGCGCCAGACCGTCGTCGCGCTCTCGATCGTGCTCACCTACCGACCCTGCCGGCGGCTTGCCTTCGATCTGAACGAGCTGCGCGGCCCGGAGCGGTGGTCGCTGAAACGGCCGGCCACCTCGCGTGGACGCTGGCTTGCACGCCTGGACAAGCTGCTGCGGGCCTATCAGCGCTATCCGGTCAGACCGCTGCGGCGACTGGCGCTGGGACGGGCCGAGCGCTGGATCGTCAAGCGCCAGGAGGCCGACGGCTCCTGGGGCGGGATCCAGCCGCCGTGGGTCTACTCGCTGATGGCGCTGCACCTGCGGGGCTATCCGCTCGACCATCCGGTGATGCGCCGGGGCCTGGAAGGCATTGACACGTTCATGATCGAGGATGGCGATCGGCGGCGGCTGGAGGCCTGCCAGTCCCCTGTCTGGGACACGGCGCTCGCGATGGTCGCGCTGGCCGACGCCGGCTATCCGGCCGATCATCCGGCGATCGTCTCCGCGGCCGACTGGCTGCTTGCCGAGGAGGTGACGGTGAAGGGGGACTGGTCTGTGCGCCGACCGAGCCTGCCGCCGGGAGGCTGGGCGTTCGAGTTCGCCAACGAGAACTACCCCGATGTCGACGACACCGCCGAGGTGGCGCTGGCGCTCCTGCGCAGCGAGCCGACCGACGCCGCCCGCGGCCGGCTGGCGCTGCAGCGGGCGACCAGGTGG
>DAHVAB010000188.1 GCA_027314825.1 Solirubrobacterales bacterium | reverse complement strand
GATATGAGTTGCCGGTCGACTCGATGATGGCGACGTGCAGGTCCGCGTCTGCGCGGGTGAAGACGTACTTGTCCCACTCCTGCAACACGGCCCGCTGCCGGTCCAGGCAGGAGGGCAGCAGGGCCCTCAGCTCCGGTGTGACCTTGGAGGCCGCCAGCCGGGCGGCCAGGCCGTCGAGGACTTCGCGCACCAGGCATGCGTCGCGGATCCTACTGAGCTCAGTGTGCACCACCTCGGCTCCATGCCCGCGGGTGAGTGAGACCATGCCTTCGTTCTGCAGCACCCGCAGAGCCTCCCGCAGCGGCGTCCGGCTCACATCGAGTTCCTCGGCGAGCTGCTCCTGGCGCAGGCGCGTTCCCTGCGGGAAGCGGCCCGAGTAGATGCCCTCGCGTATGTAGTCCTGGATCTCGTCGACCAGTCGCGAGCGCCTGCTGAGCGGGGACGCTTTGCGGCCTCGTCCTCCCGGTTGCGGCATCTGCACCTTATTCCTCCGTCTCTGGAGCCTCGATGCGCGTGACGTCTGCAGGCCGGACTTCGAGACCGCGCAGACGGGCCGTGGCCGCATGGTCGATCCTTAGTCCCTCTGGATCGCGGTCAGGATCGCCCACGATCACCACGCCGTAGACGTCTCTGGCATGCTGCGGCGTAATGTACTCGTCTCTGACGTCGCGACGCACTGCGTCCGGGTCGCGCGAGCGCGGATCGCCCCAGCCGCCGCCGCCGTTTGTGATGTAGCGGAAGACGGCACCGGGCGAGGTGTGCCAGAGCGGCACCCTGGCAAAGGAGAAGTACTCACCGCTGCGGCTGGGCATGAGCGAGTTCGGGTCCAGCGTCCCGGCAACCGGGGTCGCCTCTCGGTACACCTCCGGGCCGAGGCCCGGCAACAGCTGCCGGCTGGAGTCACCGGTCCGCTCCCACAACCAGACGCCGCCGGTCGCGCCGTCGGCCCCGTCCCAGACGCCGAAGCCGCTCGGCTTGCGGAAGTGCAGCGGCATCGAGAAGTGCTCGGCCTCGCTCTCGAAGGACGTGTCGTGTACAACCGCCGCACCGCCGCGGTGGAGGCCGGCGCCGGAAGTGTCGCTCAGGTATTCCTTGCGCAGCACGACGACCGGGTAGTCGGCCTCGATCACCTCGACCGGCGGGTCCATGTTGTTGGCCGGATAGAACACGGTGTAGCTGTCGCCATCGCCGGCGATCGTCGCCGCCCACGGCCCATGCTCGCCGCCGAGCTGGGAGGTGCTGACCCACGCTCGGCCGTCCTCGCGCACGCCGTTGGCGCTGTGCACGCTGGCCGAGCCGAAGTCGCCGCCGACCGCCCGCTCGCCGAGCGCGCCGGCGAGCGCTCTGAAGAGCGCGTTGACGATCACGACCACGGTCTCAAAGAACAGCATGGTCACGCCGTCAGGCGGCCGAGCGCTGATCAGGGTTCCTTCGGGAAGCACGATGTCCACGCTGCGCAGGGCGCCGGAGGTGAAGGACGCGTTGGGGGCGAGCAGGAACATCAGCGCGATGCTCACGCCGCTCTTGCTGTCAAGCCAGCTCGCGTTAATCGACGTGCGAGCCTGGCGCGAAGAGCCGCTGAAGTCGACCTCGGCCCGCGATCCGCGCACCGTGACCTTCGCATGGACGCGGTACTCCTCGCTGCCGTCGACGGCGTCGCAGTCCATGACGTCCTCGCCCTCGTACACGCCGTCCGGGAGCGCCTCCAGCGCGGCCGTCATCGTCTCCGCGGAGGCGTCGCAGGAGTAGCGCATGGCCCCGTGGAAGGCAGCGGCGCCGTACCGATCGGCCGTCTGCCGAAGCAGCCGCTCGCCGAGCAGCAGGCATTGGTGGATCGCAGCGATGTCCGGCGTAAGCAGCTCCGGGAAGCGCGTGTTGTCGAACAGCAGGTGCCATGTCTCCAGGCACGGCCTATCTTCGCGATAGAGCAGGCGGGGCGAGAGCACCAGGCCGTTCTCGAAGATGTTGCGCTTGGTGCCGCTGAAGCCCGCCGGCACGATGCCGCCCATGTCGGCCAGGTGAGCACGCACCGTGATGAAGCACAGCGGCCCTGCGTGCCCGTCCAGCATGACCGGCCTGATGAAGCACACGTCGTTGACGTGGGTGCCGATCCGGTACGGATCATTCGCGATCAACACATCTCCCGCGTGCATGCGCTCGTGGCCGAACTCCTCGACGGTGTTGCGCACGGCCTCACTCATCGTGCCCAGGAACAGCATCAGGCTGTTGGAGACGGCGGGCATCGGGTAGTCGAGCTCACGCGGCCCGGAGATCGAGGCCGCGAAGTCGTACCAGTCCCGCAGGATGCTTGAGAAGGCCTGTTGCAGCAGCCCTGTGCATACGTGCTGGACGGTGTAGCGATAGCGATTCGAGAGCACCGTTGCCGTCAGTCGGTCGCAGCGGTAGCGCTGCAGGAACTCCTCGTTTGAGAGGTCGCGGATCCGGGCTGCCGTTACGAGAGCGACGTGGTCTGTGGCGCTCATCGTGTGCTGCCCTCCCACGGCCGATCGCCCTCCACGGCGCTGATCACGAGCTCGCCGAGCCGGCCGACCGTCGCGATCTGTCCCTCTGCCACCTGAGTGGTCGCCATCGGCTCGCGGACGATCGCCGGGCCGTGGACGGTGTCCCCGAAGCGAAGCTCATCTCGCCGGTACTCCGACGCGAGAAACGGCTCTGGGCGCAGGTAGCGCAACTCCACCGCACGACGTGGCGACGGCGTGCCGCTCCCGCAAGCCACTTCCGGGTAGGAGACCTTGCGGCTGTCCACCACCATCTCCACGCGGAAGGTGACGGCCTCCACCTCGATCTCCGGGAAGCGGTTGCCCCAGCGGGCGTGATAGGCGTCGTGGAACCCCCCGATCATCTCCTCGATCGTCACATCCGTGATCGCTCCCGCGGGAGCCGTCACGAACGGCGTCTCCCATGTCTGGCCCACCAGACGCGCATCGAAGGTGCGGCTGATGCGGTAGCCCTCGTGGCGCCGGCCGATGCTGGCCTCGATGCGCTCTTCGAGCTCCGCGTAGATCTTCGCCACCGTATCCCCCGCGCCGTCGTCCCCGAGCCGCACGTACACGGAGCGCTGATCGCCGTAGACGAGGTCTGTGCTGAGCAGCCCGAGAGCGGAGAAGAGGCCCGGATGCGGTGGAACCACGACCGCCTTCACGCCGACCTGCTCCAGCAGCGGCGGCAGCAGCATCGGTCCCGCCGACCCGTAGGCAAGGAGCGTGTAGTCGCGCGGATCCACCCCTCGCCGCACCGCGATATCGATGATCCCCTCGCTGATGTTGTTCAGCGCGAGCTCGTAGGCGTGGCGCACCCGCTCCTGAAGCCCCAGCGGACTGTCGAGAGCCTCGAACGCCGCACGCGAGCGCTCGGGGTCCAGGGCGAGCCTGCCGCCAAGCGGCTCCTCGGCGCTCAGGATACCGATCAGCAGGCACGTGTCGGTCGTGGTCGGCACGGTGCCGCCGCGGCCGTAGCACGCGGGTCCGGGATCGCCGCCGGCGCTCTCCGGGCCGACCGCCAGCTCGCCTGTGGGGGTAACCGATACGAGGCTGCCGCCGCCGGCTCCGATCGTGGCGATGTCGGTGGCGGCCGTGTTCGCCAGCAGGTCGTGCTCGATCTCGAATGCCGTGTTGACCACCGGCCTGCCGACCGAGACCAAGCTGATGTCCGAGGAGGTGCCGCCGACGTCACAGCATATGAGCTGCTCCTGCCCGATCAGCCGCCCGAAGTGGGCGCAGGAGACCGTCCCCGCGGCGGGGCCGGAGGAGATCACCCGCAGCGGCCGCTCCATCGCATGGTCTACCGTGACCAGCGAAGCGGCACAGTCCGCGAAGTTCAGCTGCCCGTCGAATCCGTGCTCGCGAAGGCCGCGGATAAGCGAGTGCGTATAGCCGGTGTAGATCAGCTTCATCAGCACGTCGAGCACAGTGCTGGAGGCACGCGGAAACTCCTTGGCCAGTGGCGAGACCTCGATGGAGAGCGAGCATGGGATCTCGCCGAGCTCGTCGAGGATCAGCTCCCTGAGCCTCGTCTCATGGACGGGGTTCACGTAGCTGTTGAGCAGGCAGACCGCGATGCCTTCGACTTTGCAGCATGCGAGCGTGCGCAGCTCCTCGCGGGCGTGAACCTCGTCCAGGCCGAGGAAGACCGTGCCGTCCGCGCGCATCCGCTCGCGGATGCCGCGCCGGAGGTATCGCGGCACCAGCGGGCGCGCCGCGTCGCCGAAGGACCGGCGCCAGTGCGGGTCGGTCAGCGAGCTCAGCGGCCGCCAAGCGCGACCCATGTCGAGGATGTCGCGATGGCCGGCGGTCGTGATGAACCCCACCTTGGGCAGCTCTCGCGTGAGGATCGCGTTCAGCCCCACCGTCGTCGCGTGGTTGAAGATACCGGCACGCTCGACGCCGAACGTCGCGGCGCCCTCGATCACGGGGCGCTCGCGCGCGGCGGCGTCGACTAGCACCTTCGTGGTGCGGATCTGCCCATCCTCGACGAAGACGCAGTCCGTGAAGGTGCCGCCGACGTCGACGCCGATCATGCCCGAGCCGCTCATCGTCGGCTCCCGAACAGCTGGGCGGCTTCGAGTCCGGGGATCTTTGCCGTCTGCAGCTCTAGGCCGCCAAAGAAGCTGCCGCGCTCGCGCCGAATCGATGTGAGGCAATCCTGACACTTATGCACGTTCCACCACCCGCCCTCGCTGAGAACGGGATAGGCGCGCACGTCATCGCCGCCGCAACTGGGGCAGATGGCTCCGAGGACCGGAAGGCGCTCGACGGCCAGATGACGCTCAGCCGGGCGCGGATAGTTGCGCATATCGTTTGAGATTCCCCCCTCACAGCGCGGCGATCGGTTCTTGCATCCTGGATACTGTATCACGACGGCCGAGCATCGACCGTGCCAACATCGCTTCAGAGTGCCGCACGCCCCCCCGCAGAGCCGTTGCGAGCACCACTCGCGGGCAGACCTGCGGCACCGAAGCGCCACGAGTAGGCCGGCCGCATGCCCCGTGCCATCCGGACAGCCGGCTTTCCAGAGCCCCCTTCACGCGGTTGGGCGCCGCAGACGCATAGCCTCACCACCGCCGACATGGAGCCTCCTGGGAGCACATCGGCGGCTGCGGGGACGCGGTCGTATTGAGCCTCCCGCGCCGCGCCGGACCCGGCCCGCGCAGGCCGCAGCACCGCGATCTTCCGGATCTCGCAGGCCCGGGCGGCCCAAGCCACGGCACTACGCACGCTCGGGACAGCCGCTGCCCCGAGCGTTACGCGGTCCCGTCTGATGACATTGCATCCACGTGCCGCGTATGTTCTGCCAATGGAGCCGAGGTACGAGAGTGACGCGCGTGGTGGCCGTGATCGCGAGCGTGCGCAGATCGCCCGAGATCCGGGCTCGGGCGCGGTGTTTCTGCTCGCGGTCCGCTCCACCGCGCTGGGACCGGTGATGGGCGGCGGATGTGCCGCCTACCA
>DAHVAB010000187.1 GCA_027314825.1 Solirubrobacterales bacterium | reverse complement strand
TCACGATCGCGTCGACCCGCTCGGTGCGGGTCGGCTCCTCGGCGCCGAGCAACCGTTCGCAGTGCGCGGCGAACGCCTCCCGGAATCCCGGCAGCCGCTCCCCGGCGATCTGCAGGCCGGCCGCGGCGCGGTGGCCGCCGTAGCCGAGCAGATGCTCCTCGCAGGCGGCGAGCCCCGCCAGCAGGTCGAACCCCGGGACGCTGCGACCGGATCCGCGCCCGGCGCCATCGTTGAGGGCGACCATCACGACCGGTCGGTGGTGGCGCTCCACCAGCCGCGAGGCGACGATTCCGATCACCCCCGGGTGCCAGCGCTCGCCGGCCAGCACGTAGCCGGCCCGCGGCCCGAGCTCTCGCACCTGCGCCTCGGCCTCGATCGCGATCTGCTGCTCGACCTCTCGGCGTTCGCGGTTGCAGCGGTCGAGCTCGGCTGCGAGCGCCGCGGCCCGCCCGGCATCCTCGGTCATGATCAGCTCCAGAGCGGCGTCCGCACTGCGCAGGCGTCCGGCGGCGTTCAGCCGGGGGGCCAGCCCGAAGGCGACCGACCCCGCGTCCAGGCGACCAGGGTCGAGCCCGGCAACCTCGATCAGCGCGCGCAGGCCGGCGCGGGTGGTGCGCCGCAGCGCCGCGAGCCCTCGGCGGACGAGCGTCCGGTTCTCGCCGGTGAGCGCGACCACGTCGGCGATCGTCGCGAGCGCGACCAGGTCGAGGTCGGCCTCCGGTCCGCGCCCGGAGGCGCCAGCCGCCTCCCACAGCGCCTGTGTGAGCTTGTGGGCGACGGCCGCGGCGCACAGGTCCGGGCAGGGGTAGTCGCAGAGCCGCGGGTGCATGATCGGCGCGTCGGGCAGCCGTCCGTCGGCGGGCGGGCTGTGGTGGTCTGTGATCACGACCTCCATTCCCAGCGTGCGTGCCAGCGCGACCTCCTCGATCGAGGAGACTCCGCAGTCGACGGTTATCAGCAGCTCGGTCCCGCGCGCGGCCAGCGCCCGGACCGTCTCGCAGCGCAGGCCGTAGCCGTCGGCCCGCGCGGGGATGTGCCAGTCGACCGCGGCGCCGAGCCTGCGCAGCGCACCCGCCAGGATCGCGGTCGAGCAGATCCCATCGACGTCGTAGTCGCCGTGGACCGTGATCCTCCGCCCGTCGCGGATGCCGGCGAGGATCGGCGCGATCACCTCCTCGATGCCGCTGAAGGCGTGCGGCGGATACGTCGTCTGCCCATCCAGGAAGTCGACGGCCGCATCCGGGTCGGCCAGGCCGCGGCGGACGAGCACCTGCGCCACCGGGCCGCTCACCCCGAGGCGAGCGACCAGGGCGGCCACCTGCGAGGCGGGACAGTCGGGTATCTGCAGCCGCACGCCGTACACCCACGGCAGCCTACGGGCCGGCTGGGACGGATCGGCCACCACCGCCGCCAGAGGCCCACGGCCCGGCGCGATCGCCGTGGCCCCGCCACTGGGGCCCACCGGCCCGGCGTGATCGCCGTGCCCCCGCCACCGGGGGCCCACCGGCCCCGGCGAGCCACCGGGGGCCCACCGGCCCCGGCGAGCCGTCGGCGTCTCTCAGGAGATGCTCGCCACCGGGTGCGCGCGCTCGCGCCGCACGCCGAGGTAGTAGACGGCTGCGATCCCGATCAGCGCGCCCGGCACGGCGTAGAGGACGACCCCGATGTCGGTTGCTTTGCGTCCGGGGATCGCCAGTTCGGAGGCGGTGACGCCGTAGATCAGCAGCCCGATCAGGATCGAGCCGATCAGCGAGCCTATCAGCTCCCCGACTATCCCTCCCCAGAAGCGGTCGGGCACCCAGATCGTGAAGTGCCAGATCGCCAGGCCCATGATCACCCAGCCGAGCATTCCCATCAGTGGCTCCTCCCGTGCTTGCGGCCGCGCTGGCGGGCCTTGCGGGCGCCGCGGCGGCGCTCGGCGGCATCGTCCTTGAGCACCACGTCCTCCGGCTCGGCGTCGGCGGCCGGCGGAGGCGGCGAGCTCGTGCCGTTCGGTCGATCGCGCTCGGCGGGACGCGAGCTCGTGCCGTTGCGCGGCTCGGGCTCGGCCGCCGCCTCGCGCTGCTGGCGCTCCGTCTCGGACCTCTGCTCCGAGCGCCGCTCCTCGGAGGCCTGGCGGCCGCCGCGCGATCGCTGCTGCGCCGAGCGATCCCGTTGGGCGACAGCGGCACCGCCGCGCCGCCGCGGCGGCGGCTCTGCCTCGACGTCGAGGTCGCGGACCAGCTCGTCGAACTCCTCCTTGGAGAGCTGCTCTCCCGGCTCCTCCGCGCTCAGCATCCCGCGCCGCCGCGGGCGCTGCTGCCTGGAGGCCGGCTCCACGTCGACCGGCGCGCCCGGCGCGCCGGTCGCGTAGGCGGGGACGTGGCCGAAGTCGCGCAGCAGCCGCAGGCGGCGGTTGCGGTATACGGGCTCACGCTCCTTCCAATGGGTGAGCACGGGCGAGGCGATGAAGATCGACGAGTAGGCGCCGGAGGCGATGCCGACGAGCAGGGCGAACGCGAAGTCCTGGAGGGTGGTGCCGCCGAAGATCAGCAGCGCCGCCACCGGCAGCAGCGTGCAGAGGCTCGTGGCCAGCGACCGCGTCAGCACCTCGGACATGGAACGGTTGACGATCTGGGAGAACGCCGCGCGCGGCATCCGAGGCACGTTCTCGCGTATTCGGTCGAAGACGATGATCGTGTCGTATAGGGAGTAGCCGAGGATCGTCAGCAGGGCGGCCACCGTCGCGCTGGTCACTTCCCTGCCGGTCAGCGCGTAGATGCCGGAGGTGATCAGCAGGTCGTGCATGAGCGCGATCAGCACGGGCACCGCGTACTTCCACTCGAATCTGAGCGCGATGTAGACGGAGATCACCAGCAGCGAGGCGATGATCGCGATCACGGCGGCATCGGCGATCGTTTCCCCGAAGGAGGGGCCGATCGCGGTGAAGCTGAAGTTCTTGACGGCCGGCTTGCCCGGCGCCGGGGCGAACTTGGAGTTGAGCTCGGCCTTCACCTTCTGCACTCCTGCCGGGCCGAGCTTCTGAACCTTGATCACGTAGCCCGAGCCGCCGAGGCCCTTGCTCGTCTTCTGCTGGACGCTCGCGCCGGGATAGTGCGCTTCGCTCACGGCGGCGCGCACCTGTTCGGTTGAGACCGGCCTGGTGAAGCCGGTTTCGATCACGGTGCCGCCGGTGAAGTCGAAGCCGAAGTTCAGTCCCCTGCCGCCGATCGCCAGGGCGCCGACGAGCAGGATCACCCCGGACATGGAGAAGAACCACCTCGAGGCGCCCATGAAGTCGAATTTCCAGGCGCGGTGATGGCGCCCGGCTCCGAGCATCGAGGGGTGTGAGACCGCTCGCGTGTGCGAGGCGGCGCCCAGCGCGGCCTGGGTGGCGAGCACCGCGGTGAAGAGCGAGACCAGGGTGCCGATGCCGAGCATGAACGCGAAGCCCTGCACTTCCGCGGTGGCCAGGGCGAAGAGGATGAACGCGGTCATGAAGGTGACGACGTTCGCGTCGATGATCGCGGCGAAGCCGCGCTTGTAGCCGGCGGCGATCCCGGCGACCACGGAGCGTCCGCTGCGTATCTCCTCCTTGACCCGCTCGAAGATCACGATGTTCGCATCCGCGGCGACGCCGATCGTCAGCACGACGCCGGCGATGCTGGGGAGCGTCATCGTGACCGGGATCAGCTTGATCAGGGCGAAGAGGTAGATCGCGTAGATCGCCAGCCCGCCGATCGCGATCAGGCCGAGCACGCGGTAGAAGACGAGCAGGAAGATGCAGACGACGGCGAAGCCGATCAGCAGCGCCTTCACCGCCTGCCCGAGCGCTTCCTTGCCGAGCGTGGCGGAGACCTTGGCGGTCGAGATCTTTTCGAGCTTCAGCGGCAGGGCGCCCGACTGGAGCTCTCCCGCCAGGTTCTGCGCCGATGTGATCGTGAAGCCGCCCGAGATCTCAGAGCCGTTGGTGGACGGGATTCCTTCCGGGTAGGCGACGTAGTCGATCCGGGGCACCGTGATCAGCTGTTCGTCGAGCACGATCGCGAAGTGCTGTTCGGCCTGTTCGCGGCTGACGCCGATCTGCATTTCTTCGCCGCGTTTGGCGATTTCCTTGGTCACGCGTTCGAAGATGCCGGCACCGTGGGAGGTGAATTCGAAGGTGACGTCGGGCGACCCGCTGCCGGCGTTTTCGAAGCTCTGCTGCGGGTTCTTGACGTCGGCTCCGGTCAGGACCGGCTTGTCCTTCAGCACGTAGAACTTTTCCGGTTCCTTCTGGGTGACCTTGCCGCCGGCCGTTTCGACGGGACGCGCCCGGACCACGACGGTTCCCGGGTTGACGTGCACCGCTTCGACTTTGGCGCCCTTCGGTGCTTTGACGTGTTCTTCTGTGAGGCTCGCCTTGGATTCGGTCGGCCCGCTCAGCACAGTCTTGTTGGTGGTGTCGAGCAGGTACCACTCGCCGTAGATGCATTTCGCTTTCGGGCCGGTGCTCGCTTCGCTCTGCTGCTGGGTGCAGCCGGGGGTCCAGGTGGTGTCGCTGCTGCGCAGTTCCGCGGGCCGCTTTGCGGCGCGCTGCACCGCTTCGTACTGTGAGATCCCCGCCTGCACGTCGCCGGCGTTGCCTCCGCCGGTCACCGCCGCGTTTTCCGGTTCCGGCTTGCCGCCGGGCCCGATCACGTTGGTCTCCCAGTCGTAGAAGTACATCTGGGCGGTCTTGCCGACCTCTTCTTCGGCCCGCTGGGTGTTTGAGAAGTTCGGCAGGGCTACGTAGATTTCGTCCTTGCCGTAGCGCTGGATTTCCGGCTGGGAGACGCCGATCTTGTCGACCCGGGTGCGCATGATTTCGATCGAGCTGTTCAGCGATTCGGCGTCGACCTTCGCATGCGGGCTCGGCTTGGCCTTGTAGACGAGCGAGACTCCGCCTTTGAGGTCGAGGCCGAGGACGGTGGGCTTGAGCAGGATCGCGACCAGCGAGCCGGCGAGCAGGCCTGCGACGAGCAGCAGTATGAGGAAGTTGCGACGGCGATCGTGCATGAAGCAGCGGCCTACCTGTCCGGAGTCAGGACGAGCAGGAGGCCCCCCTCCTCCTCATCATACGCGGGGAAGATGTCCGCCTTCGCCTGGGCGGCCCTGTCCCGCTCACCGGCCACCTGCACGGGCACCTCCAGGGCGCGCACACCCCACTCCAGAACGGTGCCGACCGGGCTCTGGCCCTCCGCGAAGCTCAGCCCCAGGGCGTCCTCGACCTGCCGGCCGATCACCTCCTCCTCCTCCAAGCCGGTCAGCGCGAAGGAGTTGCGCCCGCAGCCGATCAGCCGGCCCTGGCGGTCGCACACGAAGAAGGCGGCGTCGGGCGCCGGGTAGTAGTCGTCGAGCAGCTCGAAGAGGAAGGCGAACCCGCACTTGGCGCAGCCCTTCGGCTGGCGGGTGAAGCCGAGGTTGCGATCGGTCTCGCTGGAGCGGTGGCCGCAGTTGGGGCATATGAAC
>DAHVAB010000186.1 GCA_027314825.1 Solirubrobacterales bacterium | reverse complement strand
GCGGGCTCGCGCGGCGCGCGGCCGCCGTCCGCGACGCGACGCGCTCCCGGCCACGGCAATAAGCTGCGCAGCTATGACGAGTACCGTGACAGCTCAGCCGAGGAGCAAGATCCGGGTCGTCGTGGCCAAGCCCGGCCTCGACGGTCACGACCGGGGGGCGAAGATCATCGCCAGGGCCCTGCGCGACGCGGGGATGGAGGTCATCTACACCGGCCTTCACCAGACTCCCGAGCAGATCGTGGAGACGGTGATCCAGGAGGACGCGGACGCCGTCGGGCTCTCGATCCTCTCAGGGGCCCACATGACGCTCGTGCCCCGCGTCGTCTCGCTTCTCGCCGAGCAGGGCGTCGACGACGTCCTGGTCACCGTCGGCGGCACGATCCCGGCCGAGGACATCCCGGAGCTGAAGCGGCTCGGCGTCGCCGAGGTCTTCACGCCGGGCGCGCCGACGCAGGCGATCGTCGAGTTCATCCGCGGGGGCGTCCGCGCCCGCGGTGCTGATTGACGAGTCAGTCAACCGCGGAACCGGGTAGCATTCCGCCCACCCAGACCTGAAGGAGTCATCGAGCGAAATGAAGATATGCGTCCTGGTCAAGGAGGTCCCAGACGCCGCCGTCGAGAAGCGCATCGACCCCTCGACGGGACGTATGGACCGCAGCGGAGAGAAGAACCTCAATCCGTATGACACGCACGCCATCGAGGCGGCCATGCAGATCCGCGAGGGGGGAGCCGTCCCCGTCGAGGAGATCGTCGCCGTCACGATGGGCCCGGAGAGCGCGGTGCGCGCGCTGCACAAGGCGGTCTCCCTGGGAGCCGACCGCTCCGTCCACCTCACCGACGCCGCCCTGGCCGGCTCCGACGTGGCCGCGACCGGCTACGCGCTCGCCCAGACGCTGCGGCGCGAGCAGCCCGACCTGGTCCTGCTCGGCCAGCAGTCCGACGACGGCGAGTGCTACACGATCGGCGCCGTGGTCGCCGAGCACCTCGGCATGCCCTCGCTGACCCAGGTCATCAAGATGGACATCGAGAGCGATGCGGCGCCGTCGCTGCGCTGCGAGCGCCAGGCCGAGTACGGCTACGACACGGTCAAGGTGAGCCTCCCCGCCGTGATCTCCGTCGGCGACGCCATCAACGAGCCGCGCTATCCGTCGCTGAAGGCGATCATGGGCGCAAAGAAGAAGCCGCTGGACACGGTGGCCATCGGCGACGTGGAGATCGACGCCTCCAAGGTCGGCGGCGAGCACTCCGCCGCTCAGTGGATCACGGTGAAGGCTCCGCCGCAGAAGGCTGCGGGCATGATCATCGAGGACGAAGACACTGCCGAGACGGTCGAGAAGATCGTCGCCTGGCTCGACGAGCGCAAGCTTCTCTAAGACCAGCGCGAAAGGAACGATAGATATGGGCAACATCCTGGTCTACGCGCTGCACTACGAGGGCGCGATCAACAAGAACTCGCTCGGCGCCGTCTCAGAGGGCGCCCGGCTGGCATCCCAGATCGGCGGCGAGGCGCACGCGATCCTGGTCGGGCAGGGCGTGCCGCAGGATCTCGCCGGCACGCTCGGCAACTACGGCGCCGCGAAGGCGCTCATCGCCGAGGGTCCCGAAGGGCTCGCCCAGCCGGTCGTCGATGCGATGGCGGCGGCGATCTCGGCCGGCGACTACTCCTACGCGCTGTTCGGCGGCGGCCTGCTCGGCTTCGAGATCGGCGCCGGCCTGGCCGCGCGGCTCGGCGCCGGCGTGGCGATGGAGGTCACCGGCGTGCGCGCGGAGGGCGGCAAGCTCGTCGCCGAACGGCCGATCCTCGGCGACTCGGCGATCTCGGAGATCTCCTTCCGCTCGCCGGTCGGCATCGTCATCGGGCGTCTGAACGCCTTCGAGATAGCAGAGTCGGGCGCCGGCCCGGCCGCCGTGGAGACGCTCAGCTTCGAGCTGAGCTCGCACGCCACCCAGGCGAGCATGGTCATGCGCGGCGAGCAGCGCGGAGCCGATGTGGACATCGAGGGCGCCGACATCCTGGTCGCCGGCGGCCGCGGGC
Organism: Solirubrobacterales bacterium; assembly: GCA_027314825.1. GTDB lineage: Bacteria > Actinomycetota > Thermoleophilia > Solirubrobacterales > Solirubrobacteraceae > Palsa-744. The sequence continues at coordinate 3,446 of DAHVAB010000186.1, read as the reverse complement.
TCGGCAAGCCCGAGGGCTTCCAGCTCTGCGAAGAGCTGGCCGGAGCGTTCGGCGGCAACGCCGCGGTCGCCGCGACGCGCGCGGTGGTCGACGCCGGCTGGTATCCGTATGCCGCCCAGATCGGGCAGACCGGCAAGACCGTCTCGCCGAAGCTCTACCTGGCGGCCGGCATCTCCGGCGCGATCCAGCACAAGGTGGGGATGCAGTCCTCGGAGAACATCGTCGCGATCAACAAGGACTCCAACGCCCCGATCTTCGAGTTCTCAGACCTCGGGATCGTCGGCGATCTCAACAAGATCATGCCGAAGCTGACCGAGGCCGTGAAGGCGAAGAAGGGGTCCTAGTGAGCGCGGGCTCAGGCAACGGCCGCGTCGCGCCGGCGGCGTTCCCGCCGCCGGTCGACGTCAGGAAGGAGTTCGTCAAGCACGGCCTCGACGCCGAGGACGAGCTGATCGAGGTCGGCGTCGCGATCGTCGGCGGCGGCACGGCCGGGCTGGCCTGCGCCAACCGGCTGCTGCAGCTGCTGGGAGACGACCCGGAGACGATGGAGCGGCTCGGCGAAGTGCCGGTCGCCGTCGTCGAGAAGGCCAAGACCTGCGGCGGGCACAACCTCTCCGGCGCGGTGATGCGCCCCGGGCCGCTGCAGGAGCTCTTTCCCGATCTCAGCCGTGAGGAGTGGCGCAAGGAGGGCTTCGCCTTCGGCGCGGTCGGCAAGGAGGCCGTCTACCTGACGCCGACTCCGAAGGTGGCGCTGCGGATCCCGACGCCGCCGTCGTTCAAGAACCACGGCAACGAGGTCGTCTCCGTCTCCGCGCTGGCCCGCTACCAGCAGCGCCAGGCCGAGGAGGCCGGCGCCTACATCCTCACCGAGACGGCGGCGACCCAGCTGATCGTGGATGACGGGGCCGTGGTCGGCGTGCGCTCCGGCGACAAGGGTCGCGGCAAGGAGGGCCAGCCGCTCGGGAACTTCGAGCCGGGCACCGACATCAAGGCGCAGGCCACCGTGCTCGCCGAGGGCTGCTGGGGCCACCTGACCGGCGCTGCGATCAAGGAGTTCGATCTGGCCAAGGGCCGCGAGCCGCAGGTCTGGGAGCTCGGGGTCAAGGAGGTCTGGAAGGTCGCCAAGCCGCTCGACCGGCTGATCCACACGATGGGCCCCTGGCCGCTGCACATCTCCCCCAGGTACGGGCAGATCGGCGGCACCTGGATCTATCCGATGAAGAACGCCGACGGTGAGGATCTCGTCTCGATCGGCTTCGTCGTCGAGCTGGAGTACGCCGACGCGACCACCTCCGCCCACGATCTTCTGCAGACCTTCAAGACCCACTCGCTGGTGCGGGGCATCCTGGAGGGCGGCGAACGGGTCGCCTGGGGAGCCAAGGCCCTGCCCGGCGGCGGCTACTGGTCGATGCCCAAGCTCTCGATGCCGGGCGCCCTGCTCGTCGGCGACGCCGGCGGGATGGTCGACACGATGGCCCTGAAGGGCGTCCACCACTGCATCAAGTCCGGGATGCTCGCCGCCGAGTCGATCTACGCGGCGATCAAGCGCGGCAGCCACGACCTCTCCGCCTACGAGCAGGCGATCGACCGCTCGTCCGTCGGCCGGGAGCTCTGGGAGGTCAGAAACGCCCGCCAGCCGCTGCAGAAGGGCTTGCTGCTGGGCGGTCCGCTCAGCGGTCTCGACCAGATCACCAAGGGGAGGCTTCCCGGCCGCGCCCGTTGGCACAGAAACGACGCGAAGCCGATGTTCATCGGCAACACGAAGGATCGCTACGTCAAGCCGGACGGCAAGTACACCTTCGACAAGCTCTCCTCCGTCTTCATCACCGGCAACGCGACCCGTGACGATGCGCCCAACCACATCCGGGTGCGCAAGGACGTGCCGCGGGAGGTCGCGGAAACCTGGGTGTGGATGTGCCCGGCGGGCGTCTATGAGATCCCGGAGGACGCGCCGGAGGACGGCAACGTGGACCTGGTCGTCAACTACACCAACTGCGTGCAGTGCGGGGCGATCACCGCGAAGGGGGGACGCCTCACCACCCCCGAGGGTGGCGACGGCCCCCTCTACACAGTGACCTGACGGCTACAATGCTTCCAGCATGAAGACCGGGATACATCCTGATTACGTTGAGGCGCACGTCCGCTGCACCTGCGGCAACGAGTTCGTCACTCGGGCGACCAGGCCGGAGCTGCACGTTGAGGTCTGCTCCAACTGCCATCCCTTCTACACGGGACGCCAGAAGCTGATCGACACCGGAGGACGGGTCGAGCGCTTCCAGCGGCGCGTGGCGAAGGGCCGCCTGCGCGGCGCTCAGCAGAAGCAGCAGTCCTCACAGCCGACCGGCTAGCCGGATGTCCGCTGCGACCGCCGGCCGCACGGGCGGCAACGAGGCGGCTTCGGCGCAGCCGGCACAGCGGTTCCTGAGCGCTGCGCGCGACGCCCCGCTGGGCGGGCAGGCGGTGCTGGAGGGCGTGATGATGCGCGGCATCCGCACCTGGGCGGTCGCGGTGCGAAAGCCGGTCGATGAGGCCGCTGCCGCGGCCGGAGCCGACGCCGGGACCGACGCGGGGGCCGGGGCCGACGCCGGGACCGACGCGGGGGCCGGGGCCGACGCCGGGACCGACGGGGGGGCCGGGGCCGACGCCGAGGCCGGGGTTGCCGAGGCGCCGCCGCAAACGCTCGGGGAGATCGCGGTCAGCTGCTTCCCTCTGGAGTCGACCCTGGCCCGCCACCGCCTCCTGCGCCTGCCGATCCTGCGGGGCGTGGTCGCGCTGATCGGCTCGCTGATGATCGGCTTCAAGGCGCTCGGCATCTCGGCGAACGCCCAGCTGCCAGCGGAGGAGCGGGACGAGCGTGCCCACGATGGCCCTGACGAGAACGCGGCCGCCGGCGGCCCGGACGGCGATCGGGAGCAGGGCGGGGAGATCCCGAACGGTGTGTGGGCCGGCACGATCGTGGTGGCGGTGATCTTCTCGATCGGCCTCTTCTTCCTGCTGCCGCTGGCGCTCACAGGCCTGATCGGGTCCTCCTTTCGCCATTCCGCCCTCTTCTGGGTGCTGGAAGGCGTGCTGCGCACGGCGATCTTCATCGGCTACCTGCTTCTGCTCTCCCGGCTGGCAGACCTGCGGCGGGTCTTCGAGTACCACGGCGCCGAGCACAAGACGATCTCCTGCTTCGAGGCCGGCCTGCCGCTCACCCCCGAGAACGCCAAGCGCTTCTCCCGCCTGCACCCGCGCTGCGGCACGAGCTTCCTGCTCGTGGTGATGATCGTCTCGATCTTCCTCTTCGGGGCGATCGGGACCCCCGCCTGGTACTGGCTGATCGTCACCAGGGTCCTCGGCGTGCCGGTGATCGCCGGGATCTCCTTCGAGCTGATCAAGCTGGCCGGCCGCCACCGCACCCGGCGATGGGTGCGGGCGCTGATGTGGCCGGGACTGAAGCTGCA
>DAHVAB010000185.1 GCA_027314825.1 Solirubrobacterales bacterium | reverse complement strand
GAAGGTGGCGCTGAAATGAAAGCCGCCGCGCGGGCAGCGCGGGGGCACCGAGACGCCCCTCGGGTGGAAGGAGATCTGCCGTCCGTGGCGGCGTTCGTGGTAGGTGAGGTGCCCTCCGATCGTGAGAAGCACCTGCGCGACGGCCACGTCCGGGCCTTCCGGGATGCCCGGGATCGGGGGCACCGAGATCTGCAGCTGCCCGGGCAGGAGCAGCGCGTGCAGAACGATTCGCGCGGCGATCGGATAGTGGCCGGTCGCGCTGGCCAGCAGGTTCAGGTATCCACTGGGGGATGGGGCCGCCACGAGCGCGAGCGTGGTCGGCTCCTGGGAGACGAGCGGGCTGACCTGGAACTGGGCGAGCGCGCTGCCCGCTCCCATGATCGAGTCGGCAGGGCACCCTTTCGGGCCGTGCAGCCGGAGCGCCGTCTCCTTACATGGCGCCAGCCCGAGCTCGGTCCTGGTCAGGCCGATCTGAGCCGGGTAGCGGTAGACGATGCTCGCAAGCGGCGCGGGCAGCCCGCCGTCGGCGGCGCGGATCCGAAAGCCGATCGTGAGCGCGGTGAAGGAGCCGAGCCGGTAGGGGGCGAAGCGCGCCTGGATGCTCGCCAGCTGCGTCGGCGGCGGTCCCGGCGTCCCCGGCGTCCCCGGCGTCCCCAGTGTCCCCGGCGTCCCCGGCGTCCCCGGCGTCCCCGGCGTCCCCGGCGTCCCCGGTGTCCCCGGCACCGCGGCGCCCGCTGCGCCCGTGGCGCCGGTGGCAGTGCCCTGCGCGAGCGCGCCGCCCGCGGCCGCCGGCAGCCAGAGCGCCGCGAACAGCGCCCCCACCACCAATGGGCGCATGCTCAGTCTCTCAGCTGTCCGGTCGCGTGCACGATCAGACCGTACCCGCGCCGGTGGAATACGCCAAACATCTCCCCGCCGCCGCGGGCGTGGGCATAGCGGCCGCGGCCGCCCGTGATCTGGAGTCGGCCGCTGAAGCTGGGCGTCCGGCTGGTCGGATCACGCAGGCGGCAGCTCGCCTTCCCGTAGAGGGTGCCGCCGCGGGCGTAGATCGCGAAGGAGGCGGTCACGTACGGGCTGCCGTTGTAGTCGAAGCGCACCTGTGCCTGCCCGGGGATCGTGCCGTACACCCTGCCCGTGTCGATGATCGCCGTCGCGGTGTCGGAATGGTAGGTGAGGCTGCCATGGTCATTGACGCGCGAGGTGGCGCTCGTGCGGGCGCCGGGGCCTGCGCGGCGGTGCGCCGCGTGGCGTGCCGGACGGCCGCGGGCGTCGGCGAGCGCCGCCCAGCCTGCGCTCGCGATGCTCACGACCAGTGCGATCAGGGCGGTCAGGGTGATGCTCGTTCTGCGCATTGCGCTCCTCTCCAATCCGGCTTGCGAGTCAATGGCGACGCTGCGAACGCAGTGCGCGCCAGGCGCGCATGCTCAACAGCGGCAGCAGGATCAGCGCGCCAAGCTCCCGCCGCAGCCCGGAGATCGCCGCGGCAGCCTCCCGGCTGCGCCCGGCGCCCGGCATCGAGATCCAGTATGCGACAGCGCCGGCCAGCACGCTCGCATGCCCGCCGGGGTGAGGCAGGCCCGCGCAGCGACTCCTCGCCAGGCCGGCCGTCAGAGCCAGCGCGGCGCCGAGCTGCTGTGGAGCCTCATAGAGGCCGGCGTAGCTGAGGCGGCCGCTGCGCGCGTCCTCGTCGCGGTCGAGCAGTCCGTCCAGCAGGGTCATCATCGCGCCGGCCGGAAGGTAGGCGGCCTCGATCGCCTCCGCCAGCTCCGGCGTGGTGGATGCATCGGCTGCGGCGGCGATCAGGGCGTGGACGGCCAGCACCGAGCAGGCGCATGCGGCCAGCTGCTCGCGCCATCCGAGCTGCTCGTCCAGTCGCTGTGCGAGCGTCCAATCGCGCAGTTGCTCGATGCCGAGCGCACTCAGCGCATGCATCCGCACCTGAGCCTCCACGCCCAGGGCGGCGCAGCGCGCCAGAGCGGGCGCGACCGCCTCGCGGGCGGGAAGCTCGGCGATCGCCGCCTGCGCGTCGAGCGCCAGCAGCCGCAGGTAGGGGTCTGGGCCGGGGATGCTCGCATCGCCGCTGAGCGCCGCGACGAACGGCTCGCAGATCGCGAGTCCCTCGCTCAGCGGCTCTGCGAGCGGCTGCTCGGTGAGCCCGTCCAGGTAGTCGAACGCGACCTCGACGGCGACGATCGCACGCGTCGCGGCGGGGCGCAGCGCGGCGGGCGCCAGGGTCGCCACCATCGCGGCGGCCTGCGCGTTGCAGCGCTCGGAGTCGAGCTTGGCGACCGCGAGCGCATGCATCCCGGGATCGGGGATCGTGGCGGCCGCCTGCTCGTAACGGGCGATCTGCGCGCGCACGATCGCCGCCACCGTGCGCCGGTAGCGCACCGCGCTGCCGGCGAGCGCGACGCTCGCTCCCACGGCCTACTCGCCCTCCAGGGCGAGGATCGGTCGGGCGCGCACCGCCAGCCAGTTGGGCCCCGCGCCGGCGATCAGGGCGGCGAGAAGCACCAGGGCGAACAGCACGAGCGGTCGGGCGCTCGGGGCGGGGCTCGCGAGCGGGAAGCCGGTCACGTGGGCCAGGAACGCGTCGATGACCACCTGCCCGTAGACGCCGGCCACCGCGCCGGTCAGGCAGCCGGCGCCGAGCATCAGCAGCGCTTCGATCCCGAGGATCGCATGCAGGCTCACGCGGGAGGCGCCGAAGAGGCGCAGCCCGGCAAGGCCGGTGCGCCGCTGCCAGGCGCTGGAGCCGAGTGCGGCGAGCATCGCCACGATCGCTGCGATCAGCAGCATGGTGGAGACCTCCTGCAGCTGGGCGAGCCCTTCGTTTGCGAGCGCCTGGATGCGGGCTGCGCGAGCGCTTCCGAGCGCCACTTCGAGGCCGCTGCCGGGAGGCAGCGCCGCCTCGATCGCGCGGCGGACGGCGGCTGGGTGGGCGCCGGGGGAGAGCTGCACGCCGAGCGCGGTGGGGGAGCTGCTGCCAAAGGCGCGGGAGTACTCGGCGGAGCTCATGAAGATGACGCCCGGCGGCCAGGCGAGGTTCGTAGTGGTTGCGGCCAGCCGGTAGCGCCTGCGGCCGGTGGGGGTGGGCAGGGTGAGCGTGCCGCCGAGCGTGGCGTTCTGCGCGGAGGCGATCTGATCGGAGGCGACGATCCAGCCGCCGCGGGCCAGGCGCGCGAGCGCAAGACGGGCGCTTCCTTCCTGGATCTGGCTTTCGAGCACGTGGCGCTCCGCGGCGGGCGCTCGCGCGATGATCCAGACCCGGCGGCCGGCCACCTGGGTGAAGCCGCCCTGGAAGGCGCGCACGCCCACGACACCCGGCACGCGCGAGATCCGACGGGCGAGATCGCCGGGCGCGAAGCTCTGCACCGCCTGGTTGTCGCCCGGGTTCGATACCCAGATCGACGCGTCGGCGACATAGCTTCTGGCGAACGTGCCGATCCCGTCCAGCAGGTCCTGCCGGGAGCCGCCGAGCGCGATGCTGCCGAACAGCGCGACCGCGCCGGTCGCCGCCAGCGCCAGCGAGCGCAGCGCGCTGGAGCGCAGCGAGGCGAGCGCGAGCGGCAGGATCGAGAGCCGCTGCAGCCGCTCGCCGAGCGCGCCCGCGCCGGCCAGCACGGCGGTGAAGGTGAGGGGAACGGCGAGCACCGTGGCCAGCGCGATCAGCGCGGTGGACGGGATCGCGGCGGAGGGGATCGCGAGCCACAGCACGGTCGCCGCGATCAACAGGCAGAGGGAGATGAGCGCCAGCCGGCGACGGGCCGGCGTGCCGAGGCCGGCGCCGGGGACGCCGTCCTCCGCGTAGATCGCGTCGCGCGGGCGGCCGCGGCGCAGGTCGAGCAGCGGGATCGCGGAGGCCGCGAGCGTCGCGATCAGGCCGCCGGCCAGCGGCAGCGCGATGCTCGCCGGCTGCAGGGAGGTGGCGGATGAGAGGGTGAATGCCTCCGCCAGGTAGCGGGTCGAGCGGTGGAAGATCTCGGTGGAGAGCAGGTATCCCCCGGCGAGGCCTGCCAGGCAGGCGGGGACGGCCAGGCATAGCGCCTCGAAGAGCACCATCTCGACGATCGTGGAGCGGCGGGCGCCGGAGACGCGCAGGTCGGCGATCGCCCGCCTGCGCTCGGCGACGGTCAGCAGCATCGCGTTGAATGCGAGCAGGAACCCGAGCAGCGCCCCGATCGCGGCGAACAGGCCGCTCGCCAGCTGACTCGGGCCGAGCGCCTGGGCCAGCAGCGCCACATCCTCGTTGGCGGGCGCGACTTCGATTCGCCCGCCGGTGAGCGCCCGCAGCTCGCCCGCCACCTTCGCGCGCATGCCGGCCCTGGTCTGCACGAAGATCCGTGAGACCTCTCCCGGCAGGCCGGCGAGCCTCTGCATGTGCGAGAGCGGCATCACCGCCGCGTAGGCTCCGGCGAGCGCGCCGGCCGCTTCGTGGCCGAGGATCGCGGTGAGACGCAACGGGAAGGAGCGGCCGCGCAGCGTCAGCGTGATGTGCGCGTGGGCGCCCGCCTTCCCGCGCAGGGCGAGTGCCTGCGCGGAGGCTTCGCTGATCCCGATCCCGTGCGTGGAGAGCGATCCGATCGGCAGCGTTTCCGCCAGCCCGTCCAAGACGGCGAGCCGCAGGTCGGTTCCGGCCAGCTGGACGCGCAGATGCCTGCCGTCGGCTGCCGTGATCGTCGCCGTCTGCTCCAGCAGGGGTGCGGCCTGGCGCACGCCGGGCAGCCTCTCGACGGCGCCCACATATCTTTCCGGGAAGCCTTCCTGGCCGCGTGCGCGCAGCTGCAGGCTGGCCGGGCCGGTCACGGTGGATACGACGCGGCGGGCGGAGGCTTCGATGCTCGACTCCGAGAGCAGCGCCGCGAAGACGAGCGCCACCGCGATCGCGATCCCCACGGCCGCGAGCAGCTCCTGCAGGCCGTGCCGGCGCAGCCGCCTCCTGTACATGTAGAGCAGCGCCGAGAGGCGCATCAGATCGCCTCGGTGTGCGCCTGCGCTCGCGCGTCGCCCTCTGCGTCCGCCCCGGCGCCGGCCGCGATCAGGCTGCCGTCGCGCAGGGTGAGGTCGCGGTCGGCCAGGCGCGCCGCATCGGTGTCGTGGGTCACCAGCAGAACGCTCGTGCCCTGATCGTGGGCGATCTTCGCCAGCAGGGAGACGGTCTCGCGGCTGCGGGTGCTGTCGAGGTTCGCGGTCGGCTCGTCGGCGAGCAGCAGCGCCGGCTCGGCGACCAGGGCGCGGGCGATCGCCAGGCGCTGACGCTCGCCGCCGGAGAGCTGCTCGGGAGTGTGCTGGAGACGACCCTCCAGGCCGAGCCGCGCAAGCCATGGCCTGGCCCGCTCGCGCGCCCTGCGCGGGGAGACGCCGTCGAGGAGCAGCTTCACCGAGGCGTTCTCCAGAGCGGACACGTGCGGGATCAGCTGGAAGCCCTGATAGACGAAGCCGAGCTCGCGGCGCAGGTAGCGGGAGGTGTCAGCCTCCGAGAGGCCGGCCAGGTCGCGCCCGCGGTAGCGGATCTCGCCGGAGTCCGGCTT
>DAHVAB010000184.1 GCA_027314825.1 Solirubrobacterales bacterium | reverse complement strand
GCGCCGCCTCACGCACCAGTGCCTCATCGGCGCCGGCGGACATCTGGATGCGCCCGCGCAGCTTGCCGTTGACCTGGCAGACGAGCTCGTATGTCTCGCTTTCGAGCATCGCCGGGTCGGCCTGCGGCCAGGGCTGCTCCCAGACGCGCAACCCGGTGATCCTCTCATACACCTCCGCGCTCAGATGTGGGGCGAACGGGAACAGCAGCGAGGCCGCGCTCGCCACCGCGAACCGCTGCGCCTCGATCCCGGCCTGCTCGCGCAGCCGCGAGCACTCGTTGACGAGCTCCATCACCGCGGCGATCGCCGTATTGAACGCGAAGCGGCGCAGGTCGCCGCCCACCTTCTCGATCGCCCAGTGCGCCTTGCGCAGCAGCTGGACGTCGGGCTCGAAGGCGCTCGGTGCCGTCCCCTCCTCGAGATCGGTGCCGGACGGCGCATGCGCCGTCCGGTCGGGCCGCGCATGCGCGGCCCGAGGCAGGGCCGCATGCGGCCCTGCCGTCCCCTCATCGGGCCGGCTCACCTCACACCCGAGCCTGTACAGACGCGAGAGGAAGCGGTGCACGCCCTCCATCCCCTCATCCGACCAGTCGGCATCCTGGTCGGGCGGCCCGATGAACAGGATGTAGCAGCGGGCGGTGTCCGCCCCGTAGCGCTGCACGATCGTCGACGGGGAGACGACGTTGCCCTTGGACTTGCTCATCTTCGCGCCGTCCTTGGTAACCATGCCCTGCGTGAACAGCGCTTGGAACGGCTCCTGGAAGTCGATGTGGCCGAGGTCGGCGAGCGCCTTGCAGAAGAAGCGCGCGTACATCAGATGCAGGATCGCGTGCTCCACGCCGCCGATGTACTGGTCGACCGGCATCCACTCGCGCACGGCCTCCTGCTCGAAGGCGGCCTCGGCGTTGCGAGGGTCGCAGTAGCGCAGGAAGTACCAGGAGGAGTCCACGAACGTGTCCATCGTGTCTGTCTCCCTGCGGGCAGGACCGCCGCACTCCGGGCAGTCGACCTCCACCCAACTCTCCGCGCCGGCCAGCGGCGAGCGGCCCCGCGGCGCATAGTCGTCGATGTCCGGCAGCCGCACCGGGAGCTGCTCGGCCGGCACGGGCACGGTCCCGCATCGCTCGCAATAGACGATCGGGATCGGGCAGCCCCAGTATCGCTGGCGGGAGATCAGCCAGTCCCGCAGCCGGTAGCTGACCGACGCATGGCCCTTGCCCTCCCGGTCCAGCCAGCGGACGATCTCGGTGAGCGCCTCTCGATTGTGCATGCCGTCGAAGTCGGGGTGCGAGCCGGTGAGCGGCCCGTCGCCGGTGTAGGGCAGGCCTGTCTCGCCCGCCTCGCCCGCCTCGACTGCGTCGGCCGCGTCGCGTGCGTCGCCTGCCGGCGGACGACCATCCCCGCCGGCATCGGCCGCATCGTTTGCCGGCTGGCGACCCTTCCCACCGGGCTCGGCCGGCCCCGAGCCGCTCTCTGCGCCAGATCCGACGACCGGCCCGCGCGCATGGCTCGGATCCTCGATCACCCGCCGGATCGGCAGCCCGTGCGCCCGCGCGAACGCGTAATCGCGCTCGTCGTGGGCGGGGACCGCCATGATCGCTCCCGTGCCGTACTCCATCAGCACGTAGTCGGCCACGTACATCGGGATCCGCTCGCCGTTGACCGGATTCGTGACCGTGCGCCCGAGCGGCACGCCCGTCTTCGGGCGATCCGCGCCCCCCCGGTCCTCGCTCGACTCGCTCAGCGCGCGGTTGACGTACTCGCGCACCTCCCGCTCATGGCCCCCACCCTGTGCCAGGCGCATCACGTCCGGATGCTCGGGCGCCATCACGAAGAAGGTCGCTCCGAACAGGGTGTCCGGGCGCGTCGTAAAGACCGGATAGTCGACCGGGTGGGCGGGGTCCAGATCCTCACAGCGGAAGGTGACCTCCGCGCCCTCCGAGCGACCGATCCAGTTGCGCTGCATCGTCTTGACATGCTCGGGCCATTCGATCGTGTCCAGATCACGCAGCAGGCGCTCCGCATAGTCGGTGATCCGCAGAAACCACTGCGTCAGCTGCCGGGCCTCCACCTCCGCGCCGCAGCGCTCGCAGCGGCCCTCCACCACCTGCTCGTTGGCCAGCACCGTCTGGTCGTTGGGACACCAGTTGACGGCCGCCTCCTTGCGATAGGCGAGCCCGGATCGCAGCAGCTCCAGGAAGATCCACTGCGTCCAGCGGTAGTACTCGGGCTCGTGGGTGGCCAGCTCCCGCGACCAGTCGATCGAGATCCCCCAGGAGCGGAACTGGCGCTGAAAGGAGGCGATCGAGGCGGCCGTCGAGACGCGCGGATGCACGCCCGTGGCTATGGCATGGTTCTCCGCGGGCAGCCCGAAGGCGTCATAGCCCATCGGATGCAGCACGCGCCGGCCCGTGCGGCGATGGAAATGGGCGATCGCGTCGCCGACCGCGTAGCACTTCAGATGGCCGATATGGGGCTCGCCGCTCGGATAGGGCAGCATCTCCAGCACATATGAGCTTGGGAGCTGCTCGGTCGCGGGCGCGCCTGGGCGCCCGGGAGCGCCCGCACCGTGAAGTGCGGGGCGGACGGCGCCCTCGTTGGAGACCTCCCAGGTGCGCTCCGATGCCCAGAGACGCTGCCAACGTGGCTCTATCTCCGAGTGGTCATAGCGGTGATCGCTCATAGGTCAGGGCAGGTTACCGCCCACCCTGGGACGGAACGCGCGACGGGAGGCGCGCCGGGCGCCCCTGAGCACCGGCGCGGTCCGGGCATATCGGCACAGCACGGGCAGCCGATGCCCGCCTATGTGGCCCGTACAGCCGTAGCGGGCCGGAGTCGTCCTCGGCCGCTCAGATGCGGTCGGGCTCCAGATCCCCGGCTCGGGCCGGGGTCGCCCTCGCCCGCTCAGATCCGGTCGGGGGTGTCCAGCACCCTCCAGATCTCCGGCTCGGGCCGGGCCTCCATTCCCGCCTCGGCGAACATGGGCACGATGTCCGCGGCCGACTCTTCGAAGAAAGCCCTGAAGCTCGCCTCGTCGGGCCACTCGTCGACCACGATCACCTCGCCGTCGCCGGCGCAGAACTGATGATGGATGGCTCCAGCCTGCCTGGCTTTCGCGATTATCGCCTCGAGCCTCTCTGGCGCCTCCCGCACGACCTGCTCGAACCTGTCCGGATCGATCGGGACGCGTAGGGACATGATGACTGACATGCGACCTCCGTGGTTGTTGTCCTCATCCCATGAGGCCAGCACGCGCCGTGCGATCCATCAAGCGGGATCGACCACAGTCCTCGAGCCGCGCCGCTGCGAGCGCGCGCCCCCCGTCGCCGGCTTCCGCCTGCGCGAGCGGCGATAATGCGCGGCGGCGATGAGCACACGGGACATAGAGCAGGCCGGCTCCACGGGCGCGCACGCGGAGAGCGCCCTGCGAGGCACCGCCCCCGAGCGGGTGGCCGGCATCGTGCAGGCGGCCGAGCAGACCGCCGAGCAGCTGCGGCGGAGCGCCGAGGAGCGCGCCGGGGCCAGGATCGCGGAGGCCGAGCGGGCGGCGATGCTCCGGATAGCGGCGGCCGAGGAGGAGGCGGCGGAGGTGCTCGAGGGCGCGCGGACGCGCGCGGAGTCTTTCGGCAACAAGGCCGCCGCCGAGGCCGCACGCCTGCGCACAGAGGCCGAGGAACGGCTGCGCGAGGCGAGCGAGGCGCTCTCCTCCGCGCGCGAGCAGTCGGCCGGCCTGCTGGAGCAGGCTCGCCGGGATGCGGCAGCGTGCGCGGCAGCCGCTCGCGAAGAGGCCGAGTCCACGCTCAACGCGGCTCGCGAAGAGGCCGAGTCCACGCTCAACGCGGCTCGCGAAGAGGCCGGCAGCACACTGGCCGGTGCGCGCCGGCAGGCGGCGGACATGGTCGCCGCAGCCCGGGCTGAGGCGGAGACGAGGCGCGCGGACGCACGCGCCGAGGCCGAGCAGGCGCTCGCGGTCGCGCGCCGGGAGGCCTCCCAGGCACGCGAGCGGGCCGAGGCGGAGGCACAGCGGATCATCGGCGACGCCCACAGCAAGGCCGAGCAGACGATCGCGGGAGCCGCGGAGGACGTGCAGCGGCGCGAGTCGGACGGGGCCGGCGAGCTGGAGCGCCTGCGGCGCGAGGTCGAGGAGCAGGCCAGAGAGGTGCGCTCGCGGGCACGCGCGGACGCCCGCGAGATCGTCACCGAGGCGCACGAGCTGGCCCAGGAGGTGCTCCGCGACGGCACGATCGTCTCGCGCAACCTGCGCGAGCTCTCCGCGTCGCTTCGCAACAACGCCGAGCGGCTGCTGCGCGACGTCAAGCTCACGCACGGCAGCATGACCGCGCGGCTCGACCAGGTGAGCGCGGGCCGTGCTCCCGGCGGGCGCCACCAGCGGGCGGGCGACGGTGCCGCCGGGCCCAGGCGCGCCTCCGAGACGCGGGATCGGCTCGGGGAGAGCGGTCGCCGCGCCGGCGACGACCCGACCTCTCTGGATGGGGACGACGGCGGAGAAGACGAGCTCGACGTTCCGCAGTTCATGCCGCGACACTGAGGCGAGCGCGCCGGCCGGCCCGCCATCGGCCTCGCAGGCTCGGTCCCGCCGCCGCAACGCACGTCCGCCCGCCCGGCCGCTCGCCTCAGCGAGCGAGCAGGCGCGATGGCCGGCGCGGGAGCGGAGGCGATCGAGGCGATACGATGAGGGCGCTTGGGGCTATAGCTCAGTTGGGAGAGCGCTTGCATGGCATGCAAGAGGTCGCCGGTTCGAGCCCGGCTAGCTCCACTCACGAGTCTTGCTCGAACCCTTGTCGTGGCGCGATTCAGGCGCCGACCGTGATGGCGTACGGTTGGTCGACACCACTCGCCGACCTCCCGAGAGGATCCCGGGCTCCAAGCACTTCGGCGTATGGCCGCTGAAGGATGCGACGCAAGCATGCTTCGGCACGAGCGAGTGGCCGCCCGACCGGCCCGTGCCACAGACGAGCATCGAGTTCCTCATCGATGTGGTGGACCTCGGTGCGCTCGATCCGCGCCCACCTGCTCCGGAAGGGGTAGAGGCGCGGCGAAACCCGCCGCGGCACGTCCAGCCGCTCGCTCTGCGCGCTCATCGCGATCACCGACTCCGCCGTCCCGGATCACGACATCCCGCAGGGCCATAATACGAGTTGTGTTCAAGTCGACGCACGGCATCGGGAAGGAGCTTGCCCAATGAGAAGGATCGCCAGCAGCCCTGAGAGGAGCCGGACCCGCGGCCGCCGTGCATGCACGGCGCTCCTGGCAGCACCGCTCTGCGGCCTGCTGATCGCAGCGTGCGGCGGAGGCTCCGGCTCCGGCACGTCGGCCAGCACCACCTCCACCTCCACCTCCACCTCCACATCCACCGCGACTGCCACCACGACAGCTACCGTGACCGCGGTGCGCGGCACCGCCATCTCCCCGGAAGTGGTGAGAGCCAGCTCCGGCGGGATCACCGCGACGCTGCACGCTCCCACACACAAGCCCCACGTCAACGTGCCCTGGCACTTCTCCTTCACGGTCACCAAGGAAGGCGAACC
>DAHVAB010000183.1 GCA_027314825.1 Solirubrobacterales bacterium | reverse complement strand
CAGGCTGCCCGCCGAGGTCCAGGTAGGCCGCTCAGATGGATGGTCACCCAACGACAGAATCCGGCTTATCGGCCTGCTAAAGGGAGACCCCGCCTCGGCGGGGTCTCCCCACAGCTGCACGCCGGGCGGACCGCGAGCAGGCTCGTCGCATCAGGCTGGTCGCGCCGCGCTACAATACCCCTACAAGGTATAGGTATGGCATCGGATCTCGGGGCGGCTCCGGCTCCCGGCGCCGATGTCTGAGCCGGGAGCCGACAAGGAGGCTCCCGATGGCTGAGACGCTCACCCAGACGGTTGCGCAGAAGCCGGCCGCGATCGTGCCCCCCGAGCATGCCGATCGCGTCGAGCTCGCGATCGAGGGGATGAGCTGCGCCTCGTGCGCCGTGCGGATCGAGAAGCGGTTGAACGGGCTGGACGGGGTCGCGGCGAGCGTGAGCTTCGCCAGCGAGCAGGCGGCCGTCTCCTTCGACCCGGCCGCGGTGTCGGTGCAGGATCTGATCGGCGCGGTCGAGGCGGCCGGGTATCACGCCTCGCTGGCCGGCGAGGCGCTCGGCGAGGAGGACCCCGCGAGGGCTTATCGGCTGCGGCTCGTGGTGGCGGCGCTGCTCTCGGTGCCGCTCGCGGTGCTCGCATGGGTCACCGCGGCCCAGTTCGCCGGCTGGGAGTGGGTATCGCTCGCGCTCGCGACCCCGGTCGTCCTCTATGCCGGCTGGCCGTTTCACCGGGCGGCGGCGATCAACGCGCGGCATCTGGTCGCGACGATGGATACGCTCGTCTCGATCGGCACGCTCGCCGCCTGGACATGGTCGACCGTCGTGCTGCTCGCGGGGATCGGGCAGGACGTGTACTTCGATACGGCGGCGCTGATCACCGCGTTGATTCTGCTCGGCCGCTACCTGGAGGCGCGCGCCAAGCGTCGCTCCGGGGAGGCGATCCGCCGTCTGCTGGAGCTCGGCGCCAAGCAGGCGCGGGTGCTGCGCGACGGGCAGGAGGTCACGATCGACGCCGGCGATCTGAAGGTCGGGGACATCTTCGTGGTCAAGCCCGGCGAGCGGGTCGCGACCGACGGGGTGGTGGAGAGCGGAAGCTCCGCCGTGGATGCCTCGATGCTGACCGGTGAGCCGGTGCCCGTCGAGGTCGGACCGGGGGATACGGTGGCCGGCGCGAGCGTGAATGCCTCCGGGCGGCTGATCGTGCGTGCGAGCAGGGTCGGCTCCGATACGGCGCTCGCGCAGATCGCGCGGCTGGTCGGCCAGGCGCAGGCCGGCAAGGCGCAGGTGCAAAGGCTGGCCGATCGTGTCTCCGGCGTGTTCGTGCCGGTGGTTATCGTCCTCTCGCTCGCGACGCTGGCCGGCTGGCTGCTGTTGGGTGCTACGGTCGCCGCCGCGTTCACCGCCGCGGTCGCGGTGATCGTCATCGCCTGCCCGTGCGCGCTGGGGCTTGCGACCCCGGCCGCGCTGATGGTGGGCACCGGGCGCGGCGCGCAGCTGGGAATCCTGATCAAGGGACCGGAAACACTGGAGCAGACCCGGCAGGTGAGCACGATCGTGCTGGATAAGACGGGCACGGTCACCGAGGGACGCATGAGCCTCACCGCCCTGGTCGCCGCCGAGGGCGAGGATGAGCGCGAGCTCCTGCGCCTGGCGGCCGGCGCGGAGAGTGCGAGCGAGCACCCGATCGCGCAGGCGATCGCCAAGCACGGCCGCGACCGGCTCGCCACGTTGCCAGATCCGGAGAGCTTCACAAGCCGGGCGGGGCTCGGCGTGCAGGCGGTCGTGGATGCTCACGGCGTGATGATCGGTCGCCCGGCGTTGCTGGCCGAGTGGAGCGTGCGGCTGCCGGATGCGCTCGCCGTGGAGGCGCAGCGCCTGGAGGAGCAGGGAGCGAGCGTGGTTGCGGTCGCCTGGGACGGGCAGGCGCGTGGCCTGATCGCGGTCGCGGACACGATCAAGCCGACGAGCGCCGAGGCCATAGCGGAGTTGAAGCGACTCGGCCTGCAACCGGTGCTGCTGACCGGCGACAACGAGCGCGCCGCAACCGCGGTCGCAAGGCAGGTCGGGATCGAGCGGGTGCTGGCGGGCGTCATGCCGGACGGCAAGGCGGCGGAGATACGTCGCCTGCAGCAGCAGGGTGAGGTGGTGGCGATGGTGGGCGATGGGATAAACGATGCGCCCGCGCTCGCGCAGGCCGACCTCGGCCTCGCGATCGGCACCGGCACCGATGTCGCGATCGAGGCGAGCGATCTGACGCTCGCCTCCGGGGATCTGAGGGCGGCGACCGACGCGATCCGCCTGGCGCGGAGAACGCTCGCCACGATCAAGGGCAACCTCTTCTGGGCGTTCGCCTACAACGTTGCGGCCATCCCGCTCGCGATCGCAGGCATCCTGAACCCGATCGTCGCGGCTGCGGCCATGTCGTTCTCCAGCGTGTTCGTGTTGAGCAACTCGCTGCGATTGCGCCGCTTCCGCTCGCTGAGGCAGGGGCCCGCATGAGCGCCCTGGATGCGCAGGATTTGAATGGTGGCGGCGAAGCCGCCGGCGAGGAGCAGTCGGGCGGCACCGGCGTCGCGCACCGTGACAGCCACGGGTATATGCCCGAGAAGGAGGCGTTGATAACGCGCCTGCACCGGATCGAGGGCCAGGTCCGAGGCATCGAGAGGATGCTGGCCGAGGAGCGCTACTGCATCGACATCATCACTCAGATCTCCGCGGTCACCACGGCCCTGGATGCGGTCGCCTTCAGGATCCTCGACGATCATGTCAACCATTGCGTTGCGGGCGCCCTGGCCTCCGGCGACGAGCAGGTTGCCGCCGAGAAGA
The DNA here is from genome assembly GCA_027314825.1 of Solirubrobacterales bacterium. GTDB lineage: Bacteria > Actinomycetota > Thermoleophilia > Solirubrobacterales > Solirubrobacteraceae > Palsa-744. The sequence continues at coordinate 2,746 of DAHVAB010000183.1, read as the reverse complement.
GCCGGGAGCTGCTGGAGGCTGTGCACCGCTTCGCCCGCGCGCGCTGAGGCGAGGGGCTTCTGCGCCGCCGCGTCAAGCTCCGGCCCGCGGGCCGTCTGCTCGTCTTCATGCAGCATTCTGTCGAGGCTACTGGCGGCTTGGGACGGGAGGCGATCCTGCCCGCCCCCGGCCGCGGTGAGCGCGGCCGCCACGATGGGTATGACCTGGTTATACTGTGTTGGGTGAAGACAGCGATCTCGCTACCGGATGAGACGTTTCGGCGCGAGGACCGGGCTGCGAAGCGGCTGGGCCTCTCGCGCAGCGAGCTCTTCGCGCGAGCGGCGGAGAACTGGCTTGATGGCTTGGAGGCCGATGGTGTCACCGAGGCGATCGATCGTGCGATCGCCGGACTGCCGGACGATCACCGGTTCACCGATGCAGCTGCGGCGGCGTTGGCTGCCGGTGATCAGGGCTGATGCTCCGGGGTCAGCTGTGGTGGGCCGATCTCGGCCTGCCCAGAGGGTCTGCTCCCGCGCTGCGGCGCCCGGTGCTGATCGTCAGCGCCGACCAGTACAACCGTTCCCGGCTGGCGACCGTCACCGTGGCTGTGCTCACGAGCAACGTTCAGCTCGCCGCGCTGCCGGGCAACGTCTTCGTGGCAGCTGACCTGCTCGCCGACCTTGCCGCCGATTCGGTGGTCAACATCACACAGATCGCGACGATCGACCGGGGCGCTATCGAAGAGCGTATCGGTTCCTTGCCGGACTGGCTGATGGCCGAGGTCGACGCCGGCCTCGCTCGCGCGCTTGCACTCGCTCACCGCTGATCGGCCGGCTCACGGTCCGCCGCTCTCGCCGCACTCGGTACGCGCCGCCCACAACCGTGCTCACGTCCCGTCGGGACCTGGCGCCCGAACCGTGGCTCAGGCGGCCTGTGCGACCGGGTCTGCCGGCGCCGGCACGAAGTGCTCGAGCGTGACATCCTGGCGGTCGAGAGTGAAGCGCACGCCCTCCTCGGCGAGCCGATGGGCCTGCGCATAGGTGTCTGCAGCAGCGAACCAATCCGGCAGGTCGGGCGACTCCGACCACCAGCGACCCTGTTCATGGTGGTGGATGATGCGAATGGGATCCATGGTCTCTCCTAGAGTAGCTTCAGCGCCTCGGACTCGGCAAGGCCGACACGCCGGACCAGGATCTGGCGGACGAGTCCCGGCGCGATCGTCGTCCTGTCGTGGAAGGCGAAGGTGAGCTTGGGGCGGCCCGAGGCTTCCAGGGTCCGGTGCGACCCTGCCTGGCGCACGACCCGGTAGCACAGAGGCTCGGATTCCAGCACCTTCAGAAGCCGTCTGGCCTTCAGTGACGGAAAGGGCGCCATCGCGCTTCTACCTGCTGTGCCGCGCGCCGGCAGGCGCGATGAATCGGATTCGCAACATGCCGCGACCATACTCACGGCTTGGGACGGGAGGCGATCGTGTGGCTCAGGCGGCCATGCCGCTTGGCCGCTGCGCTCGCGGCAGAGCAGCGAGCATCTCGGCCGGGAGGATCTTCGATGCCTCCCAGATCTCGAAGCCCATCAGGTGGCCGTCGTCGGGGTGGCGTTCGATCAGCCCCCACTCGTGCCGCTCGCCGATCGCCCTGCCTTCCTCGACGCAGATGAGTGCGATGTCGACTTCGGGGTCATAGTGCAGGTGCGTCGCCATGCTTGCTCCAGAGTACGCCTCAACGCCGGGCATCACGGTCCCACACGCTGACGATGGCATGAGTCGTCCAGATGAACCGTTCGATCGGCACGGCTGGACACCCTATTGGCGACTTGGGATGGTTCTGCGAATCGGCCTGCTCGGCATCCCAGCCGCCCGCGTCCCGGCCGAGCTCGCGTTCGCGGATCAGGCGTGAGGGGGCCGTCGGGACCTGGCGCTCGAACGGTGGCTGCGCCGGCCCTCCGGCGGGCATCGCACGCGCGTGCTCGCTGTGGCGGAGCCTTCGATGCCCCACCAGGTGAAGGTGGCGGTGACGGGGAAGCCGCCGCGGGGGCAGGTGGCGGGGACGGCGATGCCGCGGGGGGTGAAGGCGACCCTGCGCCCGTCGAGCGGGCGGTAGTAGGTGAGCCCCTGCGGGCCGAGGGTCGAGTGGAAGCGGATCAGCCCGACGTCGGGGCCTTCCGGCCAGACGCTCAGCGGGGGGGAGCTCATCGCGAGCAGCGCGCCGTGGGGGGAGCCGAGCTGGCCGAGCTGGGAGCTGAGGATCACTTCCCGCTGCATCGGCCATTTGCCGTCGACGTAGAAGAGGATCGTCCGTTGCTGGCCGGCGGGCGGGCCCATGAACGCGCGCACCTTCGCGGCCTCCTCCACCGTGCTCTGCGCTGGGACGGCGGCCAGCGCGGCGCCGTGGCCGAGCAGCGAGTCGGCTGGACATCCGCTCGGGCCCTGCTTCGCCAGCAGCGCCGGCGCGCACGTTTCGATGCCGAGCGATGTGCGGGCGAAGCCCATGCCGGGCGGCAGGCGGATCGAGAGGGTGGCAAGCGGCGCCGGCTCTGAGACGGTGAAGGCGTAGTGGATCGTGGTGCTCTGCGCGAGCCTGTCGGGCCGGAAGCCGACGTGCAGGCTGACCTGCGGGGCGGCGGCGGCCGCGGCCGCGCGCAACCACGACCAGTCAGGGCCGTCGATGATCTCGGTGCTGTCGGTGCTGTCGGTGCTGTCGGTGCTGTCGGTGCTGTCGGTGCTCAAGCGCCGACGCTAGTGTCGATGGGGTCCTTGGGATCCTGGGGT
>DAHVAB010000182.1 GCA_027314825.1 Solirubrobacterales bacterium | reverse complement strand
AGCATGCAACTCGTCCTCGAATCTCCGAAGACGTGGGGCGGTGTAGTGCCGCCAGCCCTCTTGTTCATACCCAGATCCCTCTGGGGAGAAACGCTCCCGTGACGCGCGAGGTCCCCAACGTCACCGTCACCGGGATCGTCTCCGCCGCACAGGTCGCCCGCAACGTCTTCTACGAGCAGTTCTCAGACAAGCAGGCCGCCGCGATCGCTTCTTTGCAGGACAGCTTCGAGCGTGCCATGAGCGCGAGCGCCTCCAGCTTCTTCGCCTCACAGGACTGGCCGGATCGCATCTGGGCGATCGGCCAGCAGCTCACCGATCATTACCTAGCCCACCCCGCCGACGCCTACCTCTCCTTCGTCGAGCTGCACGCGATCGGCCCCGACGCCGTGCGCCTCGCCCACGAACGGCTGCGCGTCTTCACGCTGCTCCTGGAGGAGGGGTACGCGCTCCGACCCGAGCCGCTGCCGCGCCTCATCAGCGAGGCGCTCGTCGCGACCATCCTGGAGCTCGGCTACCGGCAGGCGCCGCGGAAGGGCCGCACAGAGCGCCCGGTCCTGCTCGGCCAGCAGGCGTACATGTGCCTGGCGCCGTTCATCGGGCCTGCCGCCGCGACCCGGCTCGTGGCGGAGCGGATGGGGGTCTCCGCGGGCGGGTAGGGGGCGGCAGGGACAGCGACACCGTGCCGGTCGGGACGCTCGCTAGCATCAGGCGTGCAAGCGGACTGGAGAGCCTGCGGTGAGCGAGTACGTGGTCATATACGAGCAGGCCGAGGACGGCAAATGGGGCGCCTACATCCCTGACCTGCCCGGGGTCGTCGCGCTCGGCGTGACGCGCACCGAGGCGTCTGAACGCATCCAGGAGGCGCTCGCCGCCTACGCGGAGGACCTGCGCCGCCGCGGCCGGCCGCTGCCCGTGCCGCACCACGCCGCCGGCACCGCGGCGGCCTGAAGGGGCGGCGAGGGGGCCGGGCGCAGGCGTCGTCAATAGCCATGCGCGCACACGCTCGGCGCCCGCGAGAGCGAGCCCGACCTGGCAGCCCGAGCGGCCCGCGCGATCCTCGCCCGCTGCCAGCAGCTCATCCACATCTCCGCCGAGCTCGCCGAGCAGGCATAAGCGCCGATAGGCCCCTACGGGCTGCGGGTACGACGTAAGTTTTGTGTTAGGTTGCCTGCATGTCGACCGCGGCCAGGCACAACACTCGCAAGGGCGAGCCGTTCAGCGTGCGCTTCGCGCTGACCACGGACCGGATGGTCGCCGAGGAGGCGAGGCGGACCCGCCGCTCCAAGAGCTCCATCGTGGAGGCGCTGACCGAGGAGGCCGCGCGCATGCGCCGGTTCCCCGGCATCGGCTTCCGCGGGCAGGACGCCGGCCGCCGCCCCTGGGTGATCGGCTGCGGCCTTGACGTGTGGGAGATCGCGCAGATGCTTGACGACTTCGGCCCGATGGAGGAGCTGGTCGCCGAGACCCATCTGACCGAGCGACAGGTGCGCCTCGCGCTCGCCTACCGCGACAGCTACCCCGAGGAGATCGCGGACGCCATGGCAGAAAACCGCCGCAGCGCGCAGGAATGGCGGGAGCGCTACCCCTTCATCGAGACAGCCGACGCAGCACCGGCCTGATTGCGCCTGCTTCTCGACGCGAATCTCTCGCCGCGGCGCGTGGGAGACCGCCTGCGCGCACACGAACATGACGTGCTCGCCCTGGCGGAGGAAGCCGCATTCGACGGGCTGGCAGACCCAGAGGTGCTGGAGCTGGCCGCCTCGCAACAACGAATCCTGATAACACGCAACAGCCGCGACTTCGCCCCGCTCGCGCGCCAGTGGGCCGAGGCCCAACGCCCTCACGCCGGCATCATCCTGATCTGGACGCTGCAGCACAACCAGTTCGGCGAGATCGTCTCAGGGCTGAACCGCCTGCTCGATCAGCGTCCGGCGCAAGAGCGCTGGCAGGACATCACGGTGGCGCTCTGAGGGCGCCGCCCGCGGCGCGGGCTCAGATGTCCAGGCCCGGGATCGGCTCGATCGGCAACGGGCCGTGAATCGCTTCCAGCTCCTGCAGATCCCATTCGTCGACCGGCCGGCCCGCGAGGCGCTTGAAGCCGACGAGGCTCGGAAGGGACGCGAAACGCACCGTCTGCGATTCCCACTTCACCGTCTCCGCGCTCGCCGCCACCGTCTCATAGTCCAGCGGCGGCAGGCCGCCGCGCACGATGTCGACGATTCCGTGGCGGGTATCGACGCGCAGATGCTCTGCTGCAGCGAGATCCTCTGCGGTGAGCCGCTTGCCGTCGCTCAACCTCAGCGCCTGCACGCGCTCCAGGAAGCGCAGAACCGCCGCGTCCGCCTCCGGCCCATCCGCTACCAGCAGGTCGCTGTCCTTGGTCGCCCGGATGTGGCCGTGATAGATCACGCTGAACCCGCCGATAACGACATGCTCCAGACCCACCGCCAGCGCATCGGCGGCGACGCCGGCCAGATCAGGACCAGAAGGCTCGCGCCGGGACATGCCCCGCCCTGATCGACGCTGCAACCAGGGAGACCGCCTGCTGGGAGAGGCGCTGGCCCTGAGTGAGTCGCTGGGCGGGCGTGAGCGCCATGTTGCTCGCACGCAGCTGCTCCGCCTCCTCGGCATTGATCCTCGCCCACTCCTCCTCGTGGCCGGGACTCAGCAGCGGAGTGCTGCGCTCGGATCTCATACGTTCATCTTAGGCCCGGCGGCGGGCGGCGGCTCAGCGTGGCGCGCACATGCGCTGCGCATGCTCGGCGCCCGGCGCTACACTCGCGGCGATGGCGGCGAGCGCTGGCGCATCCAGGCCGAAAGGGCCGTGGACCGCGGAGGAGATCGAGCGGCAGAGACGCGCCGAGCGCGCACAGGTCGACCGCGATCGCGCGCGAGGGATCGAGACGAACCTGAAGGAGGCCGCGGCGCTCGCGCGATTCATGAACCGGTTCGCCGAGGCGTTCCGCGATGCCCGCCGAAGCGCTTGACCCGTTCGCGCTGCTGCGGGCGCTGCACGAGCACGGGGTCGACTACATAGTCGTCGGAGGCTTTGCCGTCAACGCGCACGGCTTCATTCGGGCGACCTCGAGCATCCTCGCCGTGCCCGGCAGCTCCAATCTCAACGTCGAGCGCAGGGCGGAGAGCCCGCGGTGAGAGAGCACGTGGTTTACGAGCAGGCGGAGGACGTGCGCCAGGGCGGTCGGGCACGGCCCGTGCCGCACCACCCCGCCGGCGCCGCGGTGGTCTGAGGCGGCATGACGCTCATGTCTGGAAGCATCCGATTCCCGCTGCCCGCCGACCTGTTGCGCCGCCTGCCGCGACATCCCGACTGGAAGTACGAGCGCATCGACGGCGAAGCATGGCTCTCGCCGCGTCCACGACCGCTTCGCTTCCTCCGCGCCACCGACTTGCCGGTCACCACGACGCCATGCGGCGACATCGAGATCCGCAGGAGCGAGAGCCGGCGTGACCGCGATGGGATCGCGAAGCTGCTGCTGGAGGTCTGGGCCGAAGAGGACCCGTACCGCAGCATGCCGGATCGAGATGTGCATCTGCACGCGGAGATTGAGCGCAGCCTGCTCGCACAGGACCTCGGCGTGCTCGCAGCCGATGTCGACGGGATATGCGCAGCTGCCCTTCTGCTCCCGGGGCAGGCGGGCACGCCCACCCTGACGTGGCTCACGGTACGCCGCGATGCGCGCGATCGCGGGCTCGCCACCTCGCTTCTCGGTTTCCTGGTGCACACCCTGCCGGCCCGGGGCGTCGGGGCACTCGCAAGCGCAACGTCGGCCGCCAACATTGCGAGCCTGCGATGGCACCTGAGTCGCGGCTTCGAGCTGGCAGATGATCCGCTCAGAGCGGCGTCAAGCCGGTTCTGAGCGTCGGCCACGGGAGAGCGGGCGACCACAAGGGGCTTCGGCCCCCAGTGTGGGAATCGCCTGGATCGGCCACGGCCCGTCGATCTGCCGGGCTGAATTCCGTCGATCTGCCGGGCGCTGCGGTACTCTCGCCACCGTGGCGATCCCATTCATCGAACGCCATATCCGCCCTCACGTGCTCGAAGCGCTCGCCGACACCCGCGTGGTCGCGCTGCTCGGCGCACGCCAGGTCGGCAAGAGCACGCTCGCTCAATCCATCTCCGAGCGCGGGCTGAAAGCCGCAGCCGCGCCGCAGGAGCGGCCCGCCTACGTGGATCTTGGCGGCTGAGCGATCAGCTCGCGTGGGAGCTTCGCGAGACCGCGGGAGACCAGATCGCGCTCATCGCAGCTGGCGAGCGGCGCCCCGACCCGCTCCGCGCCGGCCACATATGCCGCATCGTAGGCGCTGATCGCATGCTCGCGGGCAAGCTCGGCGGCTCGCTGCGCAAGCGCTCGATCGACTCGGACGAGCACCCCGAGATCCGCGATCGCCCACACCCGCTCGCGCAGCCGCTGCGCCGCATCGCGATCTCGCCAGCGCACCTCGGCGACGTTCACCACCTCGTAGGCGGCAAGATCGAGCGTCCCCAGCGAGCCGGCCCGCAGCAGCGCCGACGCCGCGGGGTGGCTGGGATCCTCGATGTCCTCGGCGGCGAGCAGCGCGCTCGCATCCAGGAAGATCAACCGGGCCGTCCGGCCTTCAGCTCGCGCACGACATCGCCACCGTGACCGCGCGCGTGCCCGTCGAGCTCGGCCATCTTCGCGGCGAGCAGCCGCTCACGCTCACCCAGCGCGGCGTCCGCCAGGCGCCGAATCGTGGCGCTGCGGGTGCTTCCACGCTCGGCCGCCTCAGCATCCACGCGCGCCAACAGCTCGTCGGGAAGCGAGATCATCACCTTGGCCATTCCACTAGTATACCGGTAACACCAGGTTGGCGGTCAAGAACCTCAACGCCCCCGCCGCGCGGAGGCCATCCGTGTTAACGCGCGGGCCGCGCCGAGCATCCTGCGCGCCTGGACGATCTCCCGCGGGCGCAGAAACCGGGTGGCGATCAGCAGGGCCGGGATCAGCGCCATCCAGAGGACGCGCGTCACGAAGCCCTCCGCGCCCGAGCTCGGCAGCAGCAGCTCTCCGGAGACGGCGACCCCGGCGAGGATCGCGACCAACCGGGCCAGGCGCGCCCATTCGAAGCGGATCGGAAAGACGCGCCTCATCAGCACGTGGATCACCGCGAGCATCGCCACATAGGCGCCGCAGAGCGCGATCCCCGCGCCCGCGATTCCCAGCCCGGCGCCGCCGCCCGGCAGCGCGGCCGGGCCGCAGGGCCTCAGGCTGTGGGGAAGCGACACCGCCCCCCGATAGCGCGTGCAGTACTCGGGAAGTCCGCAGGCCAGACAGGCCGCGAGCCGACTGCCGAACAGCCCGGTGGCCGCCGCCGGCACGTTTCGAGACGTGACCATCGCCCTGCCGGTCGCGACTATCGCCATCTGGTAGAGCCCGTACAGCGTCCATGCGAGCGCCAGCCAGGGCAGCGCCGTATGCGCGCCGAAGAAGGCCGGGGCGGCGAAGATCCGCACCAGGTAGCGGCCCAGCAGCACGACCGCGGCGACGATCACCCCGGTCGCCAGCACGAACCACGTGCTCACCAGCGAGAAGAGCCTCCGGAGCGCCTGCTCGCTCT
>DAHVAB010000181.1 GCA_027314825.1 Solirubrobacterales bacterium | reverse complement strand
CGAGCCGCTTGGCGCGCACGAACGAGGCCATCAGCGCGCCCTCGGGGTATTCCCAGGGCACGGCCAGGCGCCGGCCGAACAGGGTCAGATTGACGGCGCCGGGCAGTGCGGCCGAGGGCGCGAGCACTCCGCGGAAGCCGGCCGCTCGCAGCCGGTCTGCCTCCGCCTCGCAGCGCTCGTAGTCCTCGCTCACCAACGCCTCCGGCGGGAACCCGGCGGCCTGCGCCCTCTCGAAGCTCGAATAGTCCGCGATTCCCGTCTCGCGAACGCCCAGCACCCACATCGGCATGCTCACCAGCCGCAGCTCCTGCACGGTGCGCAGCCGCTCGGCGCGGATCAGCTCCGCCCACGATCCCTCGACGGTGAGGCTCAGGTACTGGGTCGCCTCCTGGCGGGCACGGTTCCACCGCAGCGCACCGGTGTTCGGCCGCGTCCACAGTGGCACGTCATAGTCGCTCCACCGGAAGGCGACATCCTCAAAGTCGACTCGATCCGGCTCAGGAGCCGTGCTGCGCGCGCCCATGCCTGGCCAGCTCGAAGATCTCCTGCTCGTAGGAGGCGTCGTCGATCGCGGCCAGCACGCTTACGCCCCCGAGCTCTGGCCGTTCGCGGTCAAACCAGGCGATGACCCCCTCCGGCGTCCAGCCGCGACTGAGCAGTGAGACCAGTCGCGCCACGAGCACAAGGCGTCGCTTCGGCTCGACTGCCGTGGGACTGGCGAGCGTGCGCTGGATCGAGCGCTCACTCACATCCAGCAGCCGCGCCAGATCCCTGAGGCCGATATGGGGCAGCGCATCCTTCAGGCCGGCCAGCAGCGTGCGGGCGTCACCGTCCCCGACGGCCTGCCGATCGAGCTCGTCACGCACCAGGTGGCGGATCGCCTCGAAGCCGAGCAGCGCCGCCTCCACGGAGTCCAGCGGCCGAGTCGCATCGGCGTCGGCGACGCGCTGCATGACCCGCAACAGCTCGCCACGAATCTCCGCCACCTGCTCAGGGTCGAGGCTCGGCGGCGTCGAGCGGTCGATCGCCTCCGAGAGGCGGCTGGCAGTGTGCTGCCACCGGCCGAGGTAGTCGGCCGGGACAGGGCTCCTCCTGAGCGCGTCGAGCAGCTTGCGGCTCGAATCCTCCAGGAGCGCGGAGAACCGCTGCAGCTCCTCGTGCTCGCCTGCGAGAGCGGCCGTCATCTCACTCCGATCCGTGTCGCCTCCGTGACGGGTATACGCGACAACTGTAGCGCAAGCGCGGCGGGACGCTACCGCCCCGCCGCCGCCCCGGAGCCGCCCCGCCACCGGCCCGGAGCCGCCCCGCCTCAAGGCCGCCGGCCGCCTACACCTTGCTGTGCTTCGGCACCCAGGACCCGTCGTCGGCTCGCTCGAAGTCCTGGAAGAGGCCCGGCGCCTCTGCGAGCATGATCTGCGCGACCTGGTCGAAGAGCAGCCGCAGCTCCTCCTCGGCGCCGGGGGCGGTGCGCATCTCGATCACGTGGCGCAGGGTGCGCACGTTCGCCGTCCAGAGGATGTCGGTGGACAGGCCGATCGGCGCGAGGCGCCGCAGCGCGGAGGTGACCTCCTTCTTGACGTGGAAGGGCACGCCCTGCTCGTCGATGCCGAGCGCGCCGGCCGCCTCCTGCTGGAACTCCTCCAGCTGCTCGACTATCGAGAGCACCCGCTCGCGCAGCGGCTCCAGCGCCGGCGGCACCCGGAAGCCGATGTCCGCGAGGCGCACGTAGCGCAGGCTCTCCTGGCTGAAGGCCGAGCCGGCCCTGTGCCGGACCAGCTCGTGGGTGAGCACCCGGGAGCAGTCGTGCAGCACGAAGGAGTAGTTGGCGTGCTCCAGGACGCTGCCGTGCGCGCTGGCGAGGATGTTGGCGAAGTACTCGCGCTGGTCGGTCCTGATCCTCGTCACGTTCGGGTTCAGGCCCGGCTCCCAGCTGCGGTAGCAGACCCTTCCCGCGAACTCGATGAGCAGCTCGCCCGAGTTGACCTGGCCGCCGCGGCCGTCCTCTGCGCCCTGGCCGCCCGCGCCACCCTCGCCGAGCCGCCGCGCAAGCCACGACTCGCCGCCGACGGCGGCCAGGTAGCGCTCGACGCCCGCCACGTCGATGGAGGGGCGCGCGATCAGGTGTGCGGACGGGTTGGTCTGGTGCATGGGGTCGACGATGCTAGGCGCCGCGCCGGACGGCGCGCCCCCAGGATAAGCTCAGACGGCGATGCCCCACTCTGCCGATCAGTCCTCACCGCAGCTCGCGCGACAGCCTGCCGAGCGCTCGGCGCCGCAGCCTGCGGGGCAGCCGCAGGACGCCGAGCTCGCCGCGACGGCGTGGGATCTGAGCGCGCTCATCGACGGCGAGGGCGTGGAGGGCGTGACGGCGCGCCTCGACCAGGCGCTCGACTCCGCCCGCGCCTTCGCCGAGCGTCACGCGGGCAGGGTCTCAGAGCTCGACGGGCCGGGCCTCGCCGCGGCGATGCGCGAGCTCGCGGAGATCCACGACCTGCTCGGCCGTGCCGGCGGCTATGCGGCCCTGCGCTTCTCCGCGGACACCGCGAGCCCCGAGAACGGAGCGCTCCTGCAGCGCGCCCAGGAGCGCGAGACGGAGATCGAGACGACGCTGCTCTTCTTCGAGCTGGAATGGGCGGCGCTGAGCGATGAGCAGGCCGATCGGCTGCTGGCCGCCGACGGGCTGGACTTCTGCGCCCACCATCTGAGAAGGGTGCGCCGCTATCGGGAGCACCTGCTCTCAGAGCCCGAGGAGAAGATCCTCACCGAGAAGGCGCTGACCGGCTCCTCCGCGTGGGGGCGCCTCTTCGAAGAGCTGACCTCCGCGATCGAGGTGCAGCTGCCGGCGGCCGATGGCGGCCCCGACGGCGAGAGCGTCGCCCTGGACGTCGCGCTCAGCCGCCTGGCCTCGCCGGATCGCGAAGTGCGCCGCAATACCGCCGAGGCGGTCACCGCCGCGCTCGCGCCCGGCCTCAGGACGAGGGCGTTCCTGTTCAACACGCTGCTGGCCGACAAGGCGACCGACGACCGCCTGCGCCGCTACCCGAGCTGGCTCTCGGCCCGCAACCTGGCCAACGAGGTGCCGGACGCCTCCGTGCAGGCGCTGGTGGAGGCGGTCCGCGGGCGGTACGAGCTGGCGCGGCGCTGGTACCGGCTGAAGGCGCGTCTGCTGGGCGTGGAGAGGCTCGTCGACTACGACCGGATGGCGAGCGTGGGCAGAGATGAGGCGTCGTTCGACTACGCCGAAGCCAAGGAGATCGTGCTCGACTGCTACTCCGCCTTCTCCCCGCGCCTGGGTGAGGTGGCGAAGGGATTCTTCGATGGCGCCTGGATCGACGCGCCGGTGCGGGCCGCCAAGCGGGGCGGCGCCTTCTGCGCCGCGATCGTGCCATCGGTCCATCCTTATCTGCTCCTCAACTACACCTCCCGCCGCCGCGACGTGCTCACCCTCGCCCATGAGATGGGCCACGGGGTGCACTATGCGCTCGCCGCCCCGCAGGGGGTCTTTCACCAGCACGTCCCGCTCACCCTCGCCGAGACTGCGTCGGTGTTCGGAGAGACGCTCGTGTTTTCGCGCCTGCTCGCAGAGGACCACTCGCCCGAGTCCCGCCTCACCCTGCTGGCCGAGAACATCGAGGGCGCGATCGCGACCGTGTTCAGGCAGGTGGCGATGAGCCGCTTCGAGGATCTCGTGCATACTGAGCGCCGCGAGCAGGGCGAGATCTCGGTGCAGCGGTTCGGCGAGCTGTGGGCTGCCAGCCAGGAGGAGATGCTCGGCGACTCCGTGGAGGTGAGCGATGGCTACCGCAGCTGGTGGTCGTATGTCCCCCATTTCATAAACACTCCCGGCTACGTCTATGCCTACGCGTATGGGCAGCTGCTCGCGCTCTCTGTGTACCACCGCTATGAGGAGCGTGGGCAGGAGATGGTGCCCCGCTACCTGCAGATGCTGGAAGCCGGCGGCTCGCGCAGCCCGGAGGAGCTCGGCGGCATCGTCGGCGTCGAGCTCGCCGACCCCGGCTTCTGGGATCAGGGGCTCGACCTGCTGGAGCGGCGCCTGTCCGATGCGGAGGCCGCCGCGCATGCGAGCGGCCGCCTCAGCTGAGCCGCGCATCCTCCGGCGCGCACGTGCACAATGCACAGTGCCTCGAAGAGTTATTTTTTGAGAGGACGAGTGACCTACGTGCAGGCGATCTTGACGCCGATCTTCCAGACGGTTGCAGCGCTCCTGATCGTGGCGGGCGCGTCGAAGCTGCGCAGGCCCACCGCGCTGCTGGGCGCGCGGGCCGCTCTGCGCATCCCCGGGGGCGTGCTCTGCGTGCGGGCGCTCGGCGCGGCGGAGGTGGCGCTCGGCGCCGGCGCGATCCTGGCTGCGAGCGCGGGTACGGCGGCCGCCTGCGCTTGCGCCTCCATGGTGTTCACGGTCGCGCTGATCCGTCTGGGGCGCGTCGCGCCGGAGATCGCATGCGGCTGCTTCGGCGGCGCGTGGGAGAGCGGCCGGGGCGCAGGCGGGGCTGCGGGAGCCGGGACCGCGGGAGCCGGGGCCGTGGCCGAGGCCGGCCGCCTGCGTCTCGCGTTGAACATGCTCGCGCTGGCCGTGTGCACGGCCGCCGCGGCGGTGGGCGTCCATGGGCTGCCGTGGCTTGTGCGGCTGCCTTCCGTGCAGGCCGTCGCCGTGGTGGCCGGCATCGGCGGCTGCGTCTTCTGCGCCTACCTCTGCTTCACCGCGCTGCCCGCCGCCTGGGCCGCCTACGCGGGGGTGCGGCGGTGACCGAGCGCTTGGCGCGGGGCGCGGGGGTGCTGCTGGAGCGGCGATTCTCCCGGCGCGGCCTTCTCTCGCGTGCAGTGTTGGCCGCCTGCGCGTTCGCGGTGGCGCCGCTCGCCTACCTGTTGCGGCCTCTGAGCGCCTGGGCGGTCATCGCCCCCGAACATTGCGCCGGCGGGCTGTGCCTGGACGGGTATACCGCGTTCTGCTGCGAGATCCACGGCGGCGCGAACACGTGTCCGGCGAACACCTATGTCGCCGGCTGGTGGAAGTGCAGCGACTACCTGGGCAGCGGCCTCTGTCACGGCGACGGGCCCCGGTATTACATCGATTGCAACCGGATTCCCGGCCGGCAGTTCAGGGGCGGCTGCAAATGCGCGAACAACGACTGCGCCCACCGGCGGGTCGACTGCAACCAGTTTCGCTACGGCCAGTGCAACGTGCAGGTCCCGGGCATCACCGAGGTCGTCTGTCGGGTGATCGTCTGCGAGCATCCGGCGAGCATCGACGGATTCAAATGCAATGCGACCGAGAAGACCGACGACACCACCTGCCTGCAGGACTCCGCCTGCCTGAAGCCGCTGGTGGAAGAGCTCGTCCCGCAGGGGGGAGCGTGAGCCGCCGGTGACGGTGCTTATCGCATGCGAGACGCTGCTGCTGCTGCTGCTCGCCATCCTGGTGGCGGGGCTGCTGCGAAGCCATGCCGAGCTGCTGCGGCGGATCGGCCCCCCTCCCGATGCGGCCGGGCCGCCCGGCGGCGCCGACCCGTCGCTCGCGCGGGCGGGCGGTCGGATCGCCTCGGACATCGCCGGGCTCACCCCGGCCGGCGACGCGATGAAGCTCTCGCTC
>DAHVAB010000180.1 GCA_027314825.1 Solirubrobacterales bacterium | reverse complement strand
ATCGTGACCGTGAACGGCGTCTGCAGCGCCGACTCGTTCTTCGCCGTCATCAGCTCCAGGCCCAGCTCCTCGCAACGCCGCGGGCTGAGCGCCAGGCAGATCCAGCCGCGCGCCTCCTTGGCCATGAAGTTGATCGCCTCCGGCGTCACGAACTGGGCGGCCATCACCACGTCGCCCTCGTTCTCGCGGTCCTCATCGTCACAGACCACGACCATCTTGCCCTGCCGGATCTCCTCTATCGCCTCCTCCACGGTGGCGAACGGGCTGACTGTCCGCTGCTCGCTCATCTGGCGCTAAGGGTAGAGCCCACGAGCCTCTCGACGTGCTTGGCCAGCACATCCACCTCGATGTTCAGGCGATCCCCGACCGCGGCGGCGCCGAGCGTCGTCCGCTTCAGGGTCTCCGGGATCAGCGACACCTCGAAGCGGTCCGCTGCGCTCAGCGCGCTCACGGTCAGGCTCACGCCGGCCAGCGCGACCGAGCCCTTCTCCACCATGTGCACGAGCAGCGCCGGCTCGGCCTCCACGGCAAGCACCCTTGCGAACCCGTCCGTCCTCACCTCCACGAGAGTGCCGACTCCATCGACATGACCCTGCACGATATGGCCGCCGAGCCTGTCGCCGAGGCGCAGCGCCAGCTCCAGGTTCACCCGCCGCCCCGGCCGCAGCTCCGACAGCGCGCTGCGGCGCAGCGTCTCCGCCATCGCCTGCGCGGCGAACGCATCCTCAGTCACGCGCGTGGCCGTCAAGCACACGCCGTCGAGCGCGATCGAATCTCCCTCGGAGAGCTCCCTCGCCAGCTTCGTACCCACCTCGATCGTCTCGCCCTCCGCGTCGGCGCGGCAGCCGACCACCTCGCCGAGATCCGCGATCAGGCCCGTAAACACCGGCCGCTCCTCACCACTCGCGCAGGCGCGCCCTGATCAGGAGATCCTCCCCGACCCGCTCGCCCTCGAAGCTGAGCGCCCTCAACGATTCGGAGATCCGCTCCACACCCTCGCCCTCCAGCGGATCCCTGGCGGTGCGTCCGCCGAGCAGGATCGGGGCCAGGAACAGTCTGACCTCGTCGATCTCGCCGGCATCCAGGAAGGCCCCGGCCAGGCGCGGGCCGCCCTCCAGCAGGATCGACGTCACCTCCATCGCGCCGAGCTGGTCGAGCGCATTGCGAACCCGGGCCGGCTCGTTCTCGCCGGCGGCGATCATCACGTGCGCCCCGGCCGCCTCCAGCGCATCGGTATCCGCCCGGGCGGCCGCCCTTGAGACGACGATCGTCACCGGCGAGCGGTCGACGCCCCCGATCAGCTGTGAGGCCGCAGGGGTGCGGGCGAGCGAGTCGAACACGACGCGGCGCGGCTGATGGCCGGTGCCTGCCTGGCGCGCGATCGCATCGTCCTGGCCCGCGATCGGGCCGTCCTGGCCCGCCGTTGCGCCGTCCTGGCGCGCGAGTGCGCCTTCGCGGCCCGCCGTCGCACCGTCCTGGCCTGCCATCGCGCCGAATCGCGCGGTCAGCCGCGGGTCGTCGGCCAGCACCGTCCCGATCCCGACCGCCACGGCGTCGAGCGCGGCCCTCCAGCCATGGGTGAGCTCGCGGCTCTCCGCACCGCTTATCCACTGGGAGTCGCCCGCCCTCGTCGCCACCTTCCCGTCCAGCGTCATCGCCGACTTGAAGAGCACCCATGGCCGGCCGACTCGGGCATGCTTCCGGAAAGCCTGGTTGGCGAGGCGCGCCCTGCTCGCGAGCTCGCCGTCGGCGACGATCACCTCGACCCCTTCGTCGCGGAGTATCCCGAGGCCGCGCCCGGCCGCCTTCTCGGTCGGGTCGTCCGAGGCCACCACGACCCGCCTGATGCCGGCGGCGGCGATCGCATCAGTGCAGGCGGGAGTCCTCCCCACATGACAGCACGGCTCCAGCGATACATACAGGGTGGCGCTCGACAGGTCGGCGGCGGCGCCGCCCGCTGCGGCTATCGCGTTGACCTCGGCATGGGGCCCGCCGCACTCTTCATGAAACCCCTCGCCGATCACCTCGCCGTCGCGCGCGATGACCGCGCCGACCATCGGGTTCGGCGAGACCCGCCCCTCGCCCCGCTCCGCGAGCTCGATCGCCCGCGCAAGGTGCGCCCGGTCGGTTGCGGGGATGATCGCGGTCATCCGCGAGCCTGCACTTCAGTGGTCGCGCTCATCGGCGAGCCTCAACGATACCGTCGCCCGCGGGGAGGCACACGTGAACGGTCGCGGGGAGGGTCGCGCGGAGGCCGGCGGGAGGGTCGCGCCTGGGCCGGCGCGGACGGCCGCGGGGAGGGTCGCGCGGAGGCCGGCGGGGAGCCTCGCGGAGGGTCGCGCGGAGGCCGGCGCGGACGCCAGCGCGATGGCCAGCGGGCCGGCCGTCGTCCCGGGCGACGGGCCGCTCGGCTACCCTGTGCGGCCTGCTCACGATCGGTGCGCGGTCCGCAGACCGAGGTAATCCGGCCGTTCGATGTGTTGGAGGCGGCTGGGAGCCGGATCAGTGAGCTGCGAGCACGCGTCCCTCCCCGACCGAAGCCGACAAGACCGACCAGAGGAGCCCATGCCCCGCCTTCGCACCCCACGCACCCTGCTCGCCGCGCTCGCCTGCACCGCGGTGGCCGCAGCCGCCGGCGCAGGCGCCACGCCCGCCCTCGCCTCCCACAACCAGATCACCTTCTTCGAGGCGCCGCAGCAGCTTCTCAACCGGCACACGCGGGCACGAACGATCTCCCAGCTGAAGTGGCTTGGGGTGAGCGCGCTGAGGGTCGAGCTGACCTGGCAGAACGTCGCTCCCTATCCGAACGACAAGCGGCACCCCTCCTTCAACGCGAGCAACCCCGGCTACTACGACTGGGGCCCCTACGAAGAAGTGCTCCGCGAAGCGCACAAGCTCGGCTGGAAGGTGCTGCTCACCGTCAGCGCGCCCGCGCCGCGCTGGGCCACCTCCAACAAGCGCGCGCCCTACGTCACCAACCCCGACGACCGCGACTTCGAAGAATTCATGACCGCGGTGGCGCGCAAGTTCCGCTCCGAGGTCTACCTCTACGCGATCTGGAACGAGCCCAACCAGCCGATGTTCCTGCGTCCGCAGTTCAACAACAAAGGTCAGCCTGTCGCGCCGCGCATCTATCGCGGCCTCTTCCAGGCCGGCTACCGTGGGCTGCAGCGTGCCGGCATCGGGCACCCGAAGGTGCTGATGGGCGAAGTCCAGCCGGACGAAAAATTCCTGCCCAACTTCAGGAAGGGCCTGCTCTACGACGCGGTCTCCCCGATCGGGTTCCTGCGCGGCGCGCTCTGCCTGAACGCCCACTACAGGAAGGCCCCGACCTGCGGGCCGCTGCCGGCCTACGGCTTCTCGATCCACCCCTACATCACGGCCGCCGGCCCTTACCACCAGCCGCCGAACCCCAACGATGTCACGATCGGCACGCTCGGACGGATCGTCACCGCGCTCAACCGGGCCGGACGCGCGCACGCGATCAAAGCGCGGCTGCCGCTCTACCTCACCGAGTTCGGCGTCCGCAGCAAGCCGGAACCCGGCGACGGCGTCCCGCTAGGCGAGCAGGCGGCCTTCGATGCGATCTCCGAACGGATCGCCTGGGCCAACCCGCGCGTGGCGAGCTTCTCCCAGTACCTGCTCCAGGATGCCGTCCTGAAAACGGGCCCCCAGACGGGGCTGGAGACTCTGCGCGGACGCAAGAAGCCGCTCTACTTCGGCTTCCCGGTCCAGCTCACCGTCACCACTCTCGGCGCGCAGGGCTACGCGCTCTGGGGCCATGTGCGCGCCGTCAACAAACCGACGACGGTGACGATCCTGATCCAGCGCCCGCACTCCAGGCGCTACGTGCGCCTCACCCGCGCGCGCACCAACTCGCTCGGCTACTGGAAACTGCGCTCGAAGGCGGCCGGCTCCTACTGGCGAGTGGTCTGGATCGGTCCCCACCACGCACGCCACGAGGGACCCCCGATCCCCGCCTACAGCCTCCCGGGCCTCTTCCCCGCCAGAGCGAGCCGGCACCGGGGCGGGCGGGCGCCGCGCCGGCAGCACGGTCACCGGCGCCCGCACGCAGCGTCGGTCAAACGGGGCCGAGCGCGGCGGCGATAGCCCGGAAGGACTCGCCCGGGCCGGCCGGCGAGCCGAAGACCGCCGAGCCCGCCACGAACAGGCTCGCGCCCGCCTCGCGGCAGAGCGGGGCGGTGCGCGGGTCGATCCCGCCGTCCACCTCGATCGCCGTCTGCGGGCCGACCTGCTCGCGCAGCCGCCGCACCTTGCCCGGCGAGCGGGCGATGAACGGCTGGCCGCCCCAGCCCGGATTCACGGTCATGCATAGCGCCACGTCGATCAGGTGCGCCACCTCGGCGAGCGCCTGCGGGGGCGTCGAGGGATTGATCGCCACGCCGGCGCCAACCCCGTGCTCCCGCAGGTGTTCGACCGCATATGCGATGTGAGGGGTCGCCTCCGCATGGATCGTGACCGAGTCGGCGCCCGCCTTCACGAACTCGGCTATCTGCCGCTCCGGGCGCTCGATCATGAGGTGCACGTCGAGCGCTGCATCCGCCGCATCAGCCTGCTCCCTGAGCGCCGCCACCACCAGTGGCCCGACCGTGATCGGCGGCACGAAATGGCCATCCATCACGTCCACGTGAATGATCCGCGCCCCCGCGTCCAGCACCTCCTGCACCTGCGATCCCAGACGCGCGAAGTCTGCGGAGAGGATCGACGGGGCGACATGCGTCCCCGATGGCAGGCTGCGGCTCATATGGGCATGAGCATGCTGTCTCCGCATGCGTTGCACTTCATGATCGCGCTCGATGACATCCGCACGATGGTCGAATGCTCGCCGCAGTTCGGACAGACAGACGCAAGCTCGAAGCGGCGCAGGCAGTTCACGCAGCGGTAGCGGCCGGGGAGGTTGGTCGGCCGCAGCCACGGCTCGGAGCAGTGCGGGCAGCTCGGGCCAAGCTCGATCGTCTCGCCGACCATCAGGCCCTGCGCATCCTGGCGACGAAGCGCCCGGCAGCTCTCTCGATCGTCTCGCCGACCATCAGCCCCTGCGCATCCTGGCGATGAAGAACCCGGCCGTTGCATCCGTGTGCGGCATGGTCTTGATGATCGCGCCCGGACCGGCGGATCCCGGTGTCGCGCCGGCCGGTGGCGGTGTCGCGCCGACGGGTGGCGCTGTCACGCCGGCGGATGCCGGCGTCAGGCCGCGAGATTCCGATGCCGCATCGGGGGATCCGGGCGTCGCGCCAGCGGCGGAGTCCAGGCGGAAGTCCGGATGGGATTGGAGGAAGGCCTCGATCTGCTGCTCGTTCTCGACTTCGGAGATCGTGCACGTAGAGTAGACGAGGGTGCCTCCATCGGCCACGCACCGCGCGGCTGCCACCAGCATCTGGCGCTGCAGCTGCGCCACGGCGGCGATCCGCTCGGGCGTGGCCCGCCAGCGCAGGTCGGCTCTGGCCTGCAGCGTGCCGAGGCCGGAGCACGGGGGGTCAAGCAGGACCCGCTCGAACAGCTCGCCATCCCGGCCGGCATTCAGCGCATCCTCCTCTCGCACGCAGACGATGCCCTCGGCGCCCATCCGTCGCACGGTCTCCCGGAGCGCCCGGGCCCGCGCGGGGTGCGACTCCACCGCCCTCACCTCCCCCTCGCCACCCATCAGCGCGGCGATGTGCGTGCTCTTGCCGCCCGGGGCCGCGCAGAGATCGAGCACCCTCTCTCCGGGCTGGGGATCGAGCGC
>DAHVAB010000017.1 GCA_027314825.1 Solirubrobacterales bacterium | reverse complement strand
CCGCCAGCCCTCGCCGCCGCGCCGCCAGAGGCCGAACCCGCTCGGACGCGCCGGCGGACGCCCTCTGCGATGCTGTGGGCAGTCGATGCGCCAACCGACTGAGCTCGAAGCGCTGTATGCCTTCCTGACGGCCGCGGCGATCGCCGCGGTGCTGACGCCCGTCACCATGCGGGTAGCGAGGGCGATCGGCGCGATCGACCGGCCGCGGGAGCGGGGGCTGGCCGAACGGGCGACGCCGCTGCTCGGAGGGCTCGCGATCTTCGCGGGCGCGCTGACCGCGGGCCTGATCTGGCTGCCGGAGGGCTATCGGGGGCAGCCGCGCCTGTGGACGGGCGTGCTGATCGGCGCCGGGCTGGTGACGGTGATCGGAGCGATCGACGACCGCTTCGAGCTGCCCCCGATCGTGAAGCTGGCCGGCCAGGTGGGCGCCGCCGCGATCGCCGTCCGCTTCGGCGTGATCGTGCACTTCATCACGTTCCCGTTCCTGGGGAGGCTGCAGTTCGGCAGCGCCGCCGCGCCGCTGACGGTGCTCGGCCTCGTCGCGATCATCAATGTCGTCAACTTCTCAGACGGGATCGACGGCCTCGCCGCGGGAGTGTGCGCGATCATCGCACTCGCCTTCGCGGTGATCGCCTTCGACCTGCAGCGCGCCGCCCCCGGCGTGCTGGCCGCGCTCACGGCCGGCGCCGCGCTCGGCTTCCTGCTTCACAACTTCCCCCCGGCCTCCAGCTTCATGGGAGATTGCGGCTCGAACCTGCTCGGCTACCTGATGGGCTGCCTGATGGTGGAGGGGGCTGTCAAGACGACGGCTGTGATCTCCTTCGTGCTGCCGTTGATATTGCTGGCCGTGCCGTTCCTGGATACGACGTTCGTGGTGCTCAAGCGTCTGAAGTACCGGCGCCCGATCTATGCGCCCGACAGCGAGCACTTCCATCATCGGATGGCGCGGATCGGCTTCTCCAGGAGGCGCACGATCGCCTACCTGTATGCGTGGACGCTGATGTTGGCCGGCCTTGCGCTCGCTCTGCGCTTCATTCCGTACAGCAACCATAAAGGCCACTTCTACACCGGCTGGATGCTGGTGATGATCGCGATCTTCGTGCTCGTGGCGGCGGCGAGCGTCTACCTGGTCTACGTGCTGGAGATCCTGAAGTTCCGCCGCCTGGCGACCGCGCGCCTGCGCCGCCTGCGACCGGACGCCTCTCCGGCGGAGATCGAACGGGACGTGGTGAGGGACTTCGAGACCGGCGAGATGGAGGCGGTGAGGGTGAGGCCCGCCGATGGCGGGCCGCGCGGGTCGCGTGGTGGCACGGGTATGACGAGGTCACCATTCTGACGCCCGGCTCGGCACCGTCGCGCCCTGAATAGGATGGTCCGCATCGAGCCGCGGATCGACATCACCTGCTTCACCGACGCTGGCTGCCCGTGGGCCTACTCGGCCAACCCGGCGTTAGCGGTGCTGCGCTGGCGCTACGCCTCCCAGCTGCGCTGGCGGCTCGTGATGATCGGCCTGACCGAGGATCCGCAGGAGTATGTGGAGAGGGGGTATACGCCGGCCCGCTCGGCCGCCGGCTACGCGAGCTTCCGCGACCGCTACGGGATGCCGTTCGCCACCGAGCCGCGCCCGCGGGTGCTGGGTACCGCGCGCGGCTGCCGTGCGGTGATCGCCACGCGGCTGGTCGCTCCGGAGCGGGAGCTGGCGGCGCTGAGGGCGCTGCAGTTCGCCTGGTTTGCGAGCACGCTTCTGCTCGATGAGGACGAGGGGATCGCGCAGGCGCTGGCCAGCGTCGGCGGGCTCGATGTCGATGCGGTGATCGCCCGGATCGACGCGCCCGAGGTGCTGGCAGCCTATGAGGCCGACAAGGCGGAGACCCGCACCGCTGAGGGGAGGCCGATCGACTTCCAGGGCAAGGCCCGCCAGAGCGACGGGCCGGTCCGCTACTCGGCGCCGTCGCTGATCTTCACGGCGCTCGCCGGCGATGAGGCCGGGCGCAGCCTGGAGGCCGGCGGCTTCCAGCCGGTGGAGGCCTATGACGTGGTGATCGCCAACCTGGATACCGGACTGGAGCGCCGGGAGCCGCCGGAGTCGCCGCTGGCGGCGCTGCAGGACTTCCCCGACGGGCTCACGACGCAGGAGCTCGCGGCGATCATGGCCCCGAACAACACGCTGCCCGACAGGCTGGCCGCGGAGGTCGCGCTGATCGAGCTCGCGGCCGAGGATCGGGTGCGCCGCCTGCCGCTGGGCGACGATGCCCTCTGGCTGCCCGCCTGAGCAGAGGCGCCGCGCTCCGCCGTCCCAAGCAGCTTGTAGCCTCCAGCGCTCGATGTCGATAGCGGTCACTCTTCCAGACGGCAACCAGCTGAGCCTGCCGGACGGCGCCACCGGCGCCGACGCCGCCGCGGCGATCGGGCCCGGGCTGGCGCGGGCCGCGCTGGCGGTACGGGTCTCCCATCCCGAGGCCGGTGAGCAGTCGCAGCTGCGCGACCTCTCCTCGCCGCTGCCGGACGGGGCGCAGATCGCGATCATCACCGCCAAGAGCGGGCAGGAGGCGCTCGCGCTGATCCGCCACGACGCCGCGCATGTGCTCGCCACCGCGGTGATGGAGCTCTATCCGGGCGTGAAGATCTCGATCGGCCCGGCGATCGAGGGCGGGTTCTACTACGACTTCGACTTTCCCGAGGGGGTGAGCCTCTCCGAGGAGGCCTTCCCGGAGATCGAGGCGCGGATGCGCGAGCACATCGCGGCCGGCGAGCCGTTCACGCGCACGGACGTGCCGGTGCCTAAGGCGCGCGAGCGCTTCGTCGCCGAGGGGCAGGACTATAAGGTGGAGCTGATCGACGACCTGGTGGCCGCCGCCGAGCCGGACAGCCCGCTGCGGAGCGTCTCGCTCTATGAGAACGGCCCGTTCACCGACCTCTGCCGCGGCCCGCATGCGCCGAGCACGGCGGCGATCGGGGCCTTCGCGCTGCAGTCTGTCGCGGGGGCGTACTGGCGGGGGGATCCGAGCAGGCGAATGCTCACCCGGATCTATGGAACCGCCTTCTTCTCGAAGAAGGACCTGGCCGAGCACCTGCGGCTGCTGGAGGAGGCGCGCGCCCGCGACCACCGGCGCCTGGGCCGGGAGCTGGGGCTCTTCGCGTTCTCGGAGATCTCGCCCGGCAGCCCCTTCTGGAAGCCGGCGGGCATGGTCATCTTCAACGAGCTGACCGAGCTCTGGCGGGCTGAGAACCGCGCGCGCGGCTACCGGGAGGTAAGGACGCCGATCATCTACGACGTGGAGCTGTGGAAGCGCTCCGGGCACTGGGAGAAGTACAAGGACAACATGTATTTCGCCGACGTGGACGGGCGGCCGATGGGCCTCAAGCCGATGAACTGCCCCGCACACATAGAGCTCTACAAGGATGAGCGCCACTCCTACCGAGACCTGCCGGTCCGCTACTCCGAGGCGGGGATCGTGCACCGCCACGAGCCGAGCGGCGTGCTGCACGGGCTGCTCCGCGTCCGCCACATCACCCAGGACGACGCTCACATCTTCTGCACCGAGGAGCAGGTCACCGACGAGGTGGTCGCGTGCCTGCGGTTCGGCTTCTTCATGTATGAGATCTTCGGCTTCGAGCCGCGCCTGGAGCTCTCCACGCGCCCGGAGAAGCGGATCGGCACCGACGAGATGTGGGATAGAGCAGAGCGGGCGCTGGCGGGAGCGCTGGAGTCAGAGGGGCTCGCATATGAGCTGAACCCTGGCGACGGGGCGTTCTACGGGCCGAAGATCGACCTGCACATGACCGACTCGATCGGCCGCTCGTGGCAGCTCGGCACGGTCCAGCTCGACTACTCGATGCCGGAGCGCTTCGAGATCTCCTATACGGGAGCCGACAACGCGGAGCACCGGCCGGTGATGATCCATCGCGCCCTGCTCGGGTCCTTCGAGCGGTTCGTCGGGATCCTGATCGAGCACTACGCCGGCCGGCTGCCGCTGTGGCTGGCGCCGTCACAGGCGCTCGTGCTCACGATCTCAGAGCGCGCGGCCGCGTACGGGGGGCAGGTCGCGCAGAGCCTGCGTGACGCCGGGCTGCGGGTGCAGCTCGACGATCGCTCCGAGTCGTTGGGGCGCAAGGTCCGCGACGCCGAGCTCTCCCGGGCGCCGTACATGCTGGTCGTGGGCGAGCAGGAGGCGCAGGCGGGGACGGTCGCGGTGCGTCGGCGCGACGGGCATCAGGAGTCCGGCGTGCACCTCGACGAGCTGATCGAGCGCCTGTTGGGCGAGGTCGCGGCGAGAAGGTGAGGACGGGGATGCTCCCACGAGCGCGTCGGCCCGCTATACTCAGCCATCTTGAAGCCTCGCATCCGTTCAATGCGCCGCGCCCAAGCGTCAGCTTGAAGCGCGACCGAGACAGCTAGTGCCGGTCCCCCGCAGATTCGACCGGCGCCCGCCCGAGCGGGACCTGACGAGGATCAACGAGCGCATCCGCGTTCCGGAGGTCCGCCTGATCGACGATCAGGGTCAGCAGGTCGGCGTGATGAAGACCGCCGACGCGCTGCGGTTCGCCCAGCAGCGCGAGCTCGACCTGGTCGAGGTGGCCGCCGACGCGCGCCCGCCGGTCTGCAGGGTGCTGGACTACTCGAAGTACAAGTACGAGCAGGCGCAGAAGCTCAAGCAGGCACGCAAGCACCAGCAGCAGATCACCGTCCGGGAGATCAAGTTCCGGCCCAAGATCGCCCAGCATGACTACGACACCAAGAAGGGCCACGTCGAACGCTTCCTGCGGCACAAGGACAAGGTCAAGGTGACGATCATGTTCCGCGGCCGCGAGGTGACGCATCCCGAGCGCGGCACCGCGATCCTCGACAGGCTGGCCGAGGAGCTCGCCGAGCTCGGCGTGGTCGAGCAGCGGCCGCTGCAGGAGGGGCGCAACATGACGATGCTGCTCGCGCCATCAAAGGCGGTGCTGAGTGGCCGCGCCGACGGAGACGGCGACGGCGGCGCGCACGGCGCCGAGGCCAACCCTGACGCCACCTCCGCCTCCGGCGAGGGCGAGCCGCAGGCCGGCGCGGAGACGGCGGCGCCCGGGGACGGGGCGGCGGAGCACGGCGCGGAGACGACGGCGCCCGGGGACGGGGACGGGGCTTCTGCGAAGGCAGGCTCACAGGCTGCGGCCTCCATGGACGGGGCGGCGGAGCACGGCGCGGAGACAGCGGTCGCTGCCGGCGGCGCGGCGCAGGACGGCGCCGGCGACGGCGTCGTGTCATAATCGGCGTCGCGATGCCGAAGATGAAGACCCATTCGGGCGCCAAGAAGCGCTTCAAGACGACCGCCACCGGCAAGGTCCGGGGCAGGCACGCGTTTACGAGCCACATCCTGGAGAAGAAGTCGCCCAAGCGCAAGCGCACGCTCGGCGCGCCCGCGCAGATCTCAGACCATGACGCTCCGCGCGTGAAGAAGCTGCTGGGGGATCGGTGACCAGGGTCAAGCGCTCGGTGGGCGCTCGCAAGAAGCGCCGCGCAACCCTTGCCCTGACGAAGGGCTACCGGGGCGAGGCCCACTCCGGCTACAGGCGCGCCAAGGAGGCGCGGATGAAGGCGGACTCCTATGCCTACCGGGATCGGCGCAACCGCAAGCGCGACTTCCGGCGGCTGTGGATTACGCGGATCAATGCGGCGGCGCGGCTGAACGGGATGAGCTACTCGCAGTTCATTCACGGCCTGGGCAAGGCGGGCATCGAGCTCGACCGCAAGGTGCTGGCCGAGATCGCCGTCTCCGATGCCGACGCGTTTCGACGTTTCGCCGAGATCGCCCGCGAGGCGGCGGCCGCCTGACCGGATCGACGGACAGACCGCTGGCCTCCTGGGCGTCGATCCTGCAAGGACGGCGCCTTTTTTTGTCTTCTGGAGCAGGCCGCACGAGCGAGCCTTGACCGATGAGCAAGCCTTGACCGATGAGCAAGCTTCGACCGATGAGCAAGCCTTGACCACTGAGCACGATCCGACCGATGACCGAGCTTCGACCGATGAGCACGATTCGACCGCAGGGCGGCGTCGAGCGCACATGAGCGCGGCTGAGCCACATCACCCCTGTCTTGCCGCGCCGATCGCCTCGGCGCGCAACCCCCGCCTGCAGGAGCTGCGCCGGTTGCACCGCCGCCGCGAGCGCGAGCGCAGCGGTCGCTTCATCGCCGAGGGCGAGGATCTGATCGAGGCTGCCGCGGCTGCGGGGCGAGCGCCCCTGGCCGGCTTTCGGGTCGCGGGCGGCGAGGTCGCCGGCGGGGCCGCGTTCACCGAGGTGGAGCCGCGGGCGCTGGCAAGCGTCTCGACCCTCGGGTCGGGCACGCGCGCGATCGCGGTCTACGAGCAGCGCTACGTGGCGCCGGCCGGTCCGCTCTGCCTCTGCCTCTACGGGGTGGGCGACCCGGGCAATGTCGGCGCCGCGCTGCGCTCCGCCCACGCCTTCGGCGCGAGCAGCGTCGCACTCGGCCCGCTCTGCGCCGACCCGCACTCCCCGAAGGCGGTGCGCGCGAGCATGGGCGCGATCTTCGCCGTGCGGCTGGGACGGGTGCAGGATCTCGGCGAGCTGCCGGGTGAGACGATCGCGCTGGCCCCGCGGCGGGGCCGGCCGCTGCGTGAGCTCGCGCTCGCGGCGGGGCGGAGCGTAAGCCTTCTGGTCGGCGCCGAGCGGGACGGGCTGCCGGAGGCGGTGGTCGACGCCTGCACGCATCAGGCCCATATAGAGGTCGCCACCGACTCGTTGAATGCGGCGATGGCGGCGACCGTCGCGCTCTACGAGCTGACTCGCGACTCCAATAGGGTGCCTGGGTCATGATCGAGCGGATAGCGCAGCTCACCGGTGAGGCGCAGGCCGCCATCGCGGCTGCCAGCGAGAGCGGGGAGCTGGAGGATCTGCGCGTGCGCTACCTCGGGCGCAAGGCGGAGCTGCCTATGATGCTGCGCGCGGTGGCGCAGCTGCCGCCCGCGGAGCGTGCCGCCGTGGGCGGCGAGGCGAACCTGGCCCGCAGGGCGCTGGAGAGCCTGCTCGAAGAGCGCCTGTGGGCCCTGCAGGCCGCCGAGCTCGACGCGCGCCTGGCCGGCGACGCGATCGACGTCACCCTGCCGGGCAGTCCCTCGCAGCCGGTCGGGCGGCTGCATGTGATCACGCAGACGATGCGCGAGCTGGAGGACATCTTCCTCGGGCTGGGGTTCACCGTGTTGGAGGGCCCGGAGGTGGAGACCGTCCATTACAACTTCGACGCGCTCAATCACAGCCCCACCCACCCGGCGCGGGCGAAGACCGACACCTTCTACGTCGCGGAGGACGTCGTCCTGCGCACCCACACCTCGCCGATGCAGATCCGCGCGATGGAAGCCCACCCGCCGCCGCTGTATGTGGTGATCCCCGGCCGCGTCTACCGGCCCGACAGCGATGCGACCCACACCCCGCAGTTCCACCAGGTGGAGGGGCTCGCGGTCGACGAGGACATCACCCTCGCCGACCTGAAGGGCACCCTGCTCGCCTTCGCGCAGGCGGTCTTCGGGGAGGAGCGCGACATCCGCCTGCGTCCTCACTTCTTCCCGTTCACCGAGCCGTCGGTCGAGGTCGACGTCTCCTGCTTTCACTGCTCCGGCTCCGGCTTCATGCGCGACGGCGCGCGCTGCCCGCTCTGCAAGGGGGAGGGATGGCTGGAGGTGCTGGGGGCCGGCGAGGTCGACCCGAACGTCTACACGTATGTGCCCACCACCGAGCGCAACGCCCCCGGGTATGACTCCGAGCGGGTGCAGGGCTACGCCTGGGGCATGGGCGTCGAGAGGATCGCGATGCTGAGATACGGGGTTCCCGATCTGCGGCTCTATTACGAGAATGACATCCGCTTCCTGGAGCAGTTCGGATGACCACAGGCCCGTATGGCGGCGCCGGATCGGCGTCCTCGCTCGCTCGCGTACCTAGTACGCCACGCTCGCTGCGTCCTTGCCCGGCTTGCCCTACGGGCCTGTGGACGGTCGGGGGAGGTGACCGGCGATGAGGGTGCCTTTGGAATGGCTGCGCGAATACTGCGATCCCGCGCTGGACGTGCGTGGGATCGAGGAGCGGCTGACGATGACCGGCACGAAGGTGGAGGCGATCCACCATCACGGCGTGGGGGAGACGGAGCGCTTCGTGGTGGGAGCCGTGCTGAGCGTCGAGGCTCATCCAGACGCCGACCGGCTGCGCGTCTGCGAGGTCGATGTCGGTGCCGGCGAGCCGGCCGGGATCGTCTGCGGAGCGCCGAACGTCGCCGCCGGACAGCGGGTCGCGGTCGCGCTGCCGGGCGCGGTGATGCCCGACGGCAGGAAGCTGAAGGCGGCGAAGCTGCGGGGCGTACCGTCGGCCGGCATGATCCTGGCCGAGGACGAGCTTGCGATCGGCGGCGGGCACGAGGGGATCATGGTGCTCGACGCGCTCGCGGCAGGCGGCGCGCTCGGCGCAGATCCGCGGATCGAGCCGGGAACGCCGCTCGCGGGTGTGCTGCCGATCGCCACCGATGTGATCGAGCTGGAGGTGACGCCCAACCGGCCGGATTGCCTGGGCGTCTATGGCGTGGCGCGAGAGCTGCACGCGGCCACCGGCGCGCCGCTCGCGCCGGAGCCGTGGCTGGATGATCCGGGCACCCTCGGCCCGCTGACGGGCGCCGAGGTGGAGGTGCTCTGCCCCGAGCTGTGCCCCCGGTTCACCGCACGGATCTTCGAGGGCGTGACGGTCGCTCCCTCGCCGCCGTGGCTCGCGGCGCGCCTGAGCGCCGCCGGCCAGAGGCCGATCAACAATGTGGTCGACATCACCAACTACGCGATGCTGCTCACCGGCCAGCCACTTCACGCCTTCGACCTGGACCGTCTCGCCGGCGCCCGGCTGAGCGTCAGGCGCGCGGGCGACGGGGAGACGGTGCTGACGCTCGATGGCCAGGAGCGCACGCTTGACTCCGAGATGATCGTGATCGAGGACGGGCAGGGGCCGACGTCGATCGCCGGCGTGATGGGCGGCGGGCGCTCGGAGGTGCATGAGGGAACCACGAGGGTGCTGATGGAGGTCGCCAGCTGGCACGGGCCGAGCATTCACCACGCCTCCTGGGCGCTCGGGCTGCGCAGCGAGGCATCCTCGCGCTTCGAGAAGGGGCTGGCACCCGAGCAGTGCATGCACGCGCAGGCGGTGGCTGCGCAGCTGATGGTCCAGCTCTGCGGCGCCACGTTGCTGCCGGGAACGATCGACGTGGGCGGGGACGGTCCAGCGCCGGCGAGGATCAGGCTGCGCTCGGCGAAGGTGCGCTCGATCCTGGGCGTCAACGTCTCGGTCGAGCGCGAGCGGGAGATCCTGGAGGCGCTCGACTTCGACGTGGTGGCCGACGGCGATGATCTGGAGGTGGGCGTGCCGCCGGTGCGGCGCAACGATGTGGGAAGGGAGGCCGACCTGATCGAGGAGGTGGCCAGGATCGACGGCCTGGAGAGGCTGCCCGCCACCCTGCCCGCGCGGCGGGGAGCCTACGGGGTGCTCTCGCCGGTGCAGCGACTGCGGAGGCGGGCCGTCGACGCGCTCGTGGGCCGCGGCCTCTATGAGACGTTGGGCTGGACCTTCACATCCTCGGCCGTGGCGGATCGGCTGCGGCTGGCCAGCGGCGATTCGCGCCGCGAGCGGGCGGTGAGCCTTCAGAATCCGCTCTCGGAGGAGCAGTCGCAGCTGCGCACGAGCCTTCTGGGGGGGCTGCTCGACGCCGCGTCTCGCAACCTCTCCCGCGGAGCGAGCGACCTGCGCATCTTCGAGGTGGGCACGGTCTTCCTGGCCGATGGGTCGCTGGGCGACCCGCCGGGGCACGGCGACGGGCGGCTGCACGTCGGCCTCGACGGCGTGCGGCGCCAGACCGGCGTGGCGGAGAGCGCGCACGTGGCGGTGCTGCTTCACGGGCGGATGAGCCCGGTCGGCTGGCGCGAGCAGCAGCCGCCTCGCGCCGACTTTCATGCGGCGAAGGGGGTGCTGGAAGCTCTCGCCTGCGCGTTGCGGGTGAGCGTGGAGTGCGTCCCGCCGGCGCGCCCCGAGCCGTTCCTGCACCCGTCCCGCAGCGCCGATGTGACCTGTCGCGGACGGCCGATCGGCTGGATCGGGCAGCTGCACCCGCTGGTCGCCGAGCAGTGGGATCTCGGCGGCGAGGGCGGCCAGGGCGCGGCGTCGACGCCGGCAGCGATGGAGTTGGACCTGGACGCCCTGTTGGATGCGGCGCACGCGGAGGGCCGCGAGGGCGCGTACGCCGACCTGATCTCCTTCCCGGCACTGCGGCGCGATATCGCTGTGAGCCTTCCGGAGACGGTGCTGGCCGCGGATGCGATAGCGGCGGTTCGCGGCGCCGGCGGCAGGTTGCTGGCCGACGCGCACGTATTCGACATCTACAGCGGCCCGCAGGTGGGCGAGGGTCGCCGTTCGCTGGCGCTGTCGCTGAGCTTCAGGGCGCCGGATCGGACGCTGAGCGACGAGGATGTGGCGCCCGCGCGCAGGAGGATCCTCGAGGCGCTCGGTGAGATCGGAGGTGAGCTGCGTGGCTGAGGTGGCCCAGGAGTCCGAGGCAGTGCCGGCCCCCGTCACCCGTGAGCAGCGCCCCCGAGTTATCGTCGCCGGCGCCACCGGCTTCGCGGGCGCGCTGGCCGCGCATCTGCTGATGCGCCATCCCCGCTTCGAGCTGGTCGCGGTGACCGGCCGCTCGGAGGTGGGCCGCAGCGTGGAGGAGCTCTACCCGCAGTACCGGGTGGCGCTGCCGATCGAGGAGCTCTCAGACGAGCTGCTCGCACGGGTCGGGCCTGTGGACGCGGCGGTCGTCGGCTACCCGCATGCGGCGGCCGCGCCGACCGTGGCGATGTTGCGCGGGCGCGGGGTGCGGGTGCTGGACCTGAGCGCAGACTTCAGGCTCTCCGACCTGGCCACCTATGAGCGCACCTATGGCCCGCATCCGCGTGGGGAGCTGCTGGCCAAGGCCGTCTATGGGCTCACCGAGCTGCACCGCGAGCAGATCGCCGGGGCGGAGATCGTCGCGAATCCGGGCTGCTACCCGACCGCGTCGCTGCTGGCGCTCGCGCCGCTGGCGCGGGCGGGACTGATCGCGGATGTGGTGATCGACGCAAAGCAGGGCGTCTCCGGCGCCGGTCGCGGCGGCGCGCTGGAGATGACGCACCTGTCGTTCACGGGGGAGAACATCATCCCCTACAAGGTCGCCGCCCATCGCCATACGCCGGAGATCGAGCAGGAGCTCTCGCTGATCGGCTTCTCCGGGCCGGTCCAGTTCCAGGCGCATCTCGTGCCACTCGACCAGGGGGAGATGGTCAGCTGCTACGTGAGCACCACCCGGCCCGTGCAGGCCGGCGAGCTGGCCGAGCTCTACTCGCAGGCCTACGACTCGGAGTCGTTTGTGGAGGTGGTGAGGAGACCGCCGGGCGTCCGGGAGGTGCGGGAGACGAACATCTGCCGGGTGTTTGCCGCGGCCGACGAGCACACCGGAAAGGTGATCGCGTTCGGGGCGATCGACAACCTGTGGAAGGGCACCTCCTCGCAGGCGATCCAGAACCTGAACCTGATGTTCGGCATGCCGGAGAGCGAAGGGATCGAGCCGTGAGCGGTGGCGCCGAGCCGACGGGCGAGAGGCCGTCCGCCGGAGCGGAGCCGACGGGCGAGAGGCCGTCCGCCGGAGCGGAGCCGACGGGCGATGGGCTGGCCGCGGCCGCGGAGCCGCGGGGCGATCGGCTGGCCTCGGGCGCGGAGCCGCGGGGCGATCGGCTGGCCTCGGGCGCGGAGCCGCGGGGCGATCGTCTCGCCGGCGGCGCGCCGCAGCCGTTCTTCTCTTCGAGATGGGTGCCGGCGCCGCCGCATGTGAGCGATCTCGGCCCCGATGCCGGACTGCCGGCCGGTTTTCGGGCGGCCGGGGTGGCGTGCGGGATCAAGCCGAGCGGCAGGCCGGACGTGGGCCTGCTGCTGTGCGATGCGCCGGGGCCGGTCTCGGCGGCGCGGTTCACCGCCAGCGGGACGGCTGCCGCACCGGTGCTGCTGAGCAGGGAGCGGTGTGAGCTGCACGCGTTGCGCGGCGTGCTCGCGAACTCCGGCTGCGCCAATGCGGCGACCGGCTCGCGCGGACTGGAAGACGCGGCCAAGACCCAGGGTGCGGCGGCGCTCGCGCTCGGCGTGCAGCCGCAGCAGGTGGCGCTCGGCTCGACCGGCGCCATCGCCCACCATCTGCCGGTCGAGAAGGTTCTGCAGGGCATCCTGGCCGCCCAGCGTCAGCTGCGCCCCGACGGCGAGTCCGACTTCCAGCAGGCGATCCAGACCACCGACGCGTCAGAGAAGCGCGCGAAACTGCAGGTGACGCTCTCCTCCGGCGCGACGGTCGCGCTCTCGGCCCAGTGCAAGGGCGCAGGGATGATCCAGCCGGGCTTCGCGACGATGCTCTGCTTCATCGAGACCGATGCGGCGCTGGAGGCGCAGACCGCGGACCTGCTGCTCGGCGTCTGCGTGAAGCGATCGTTCGACCGCTGCTCGGTCGACGGTCAGCTGTCCACCAACGATACGGCGATCATGATCTGCTCCGGCGCATCGGGGGTTGCGATCGAGCCGGAGAGCGAGGACGAGCTGCGCTTGGGCGAGGCGCTGGACGCCCTGCTGCGGCAGCTGGCGATCATGATGGTGGCCGATGGGGAGGGTGCCGGCCGGATCGCGCGCGTGGTCGTGCGCGGCGGGGCGATCGAGTCCGTCGAGCCGGTCGCCCGGGCCGTCGCGAACTCGCCCCTGGTGAAGACGGCGCTGCATGGCGGCGACCCGAACTGGGGCAGGATCGTGCAGGCGGTGGGAGCGGCGCTGCCCGGAACCGCTCCGCTGCCGGTGGACGTCCACATCGAGGGCGTCCAGGTCTGTGCCGCCGGAGCCGCGATCCCCTACGACGAGGATGCGCTCGCCGCAGCCGTCCGCGGCCGGGAGATCGAGTACGAGATCGGCCTGCCCGGCGACGGCGCCGAGACGGAGGTCTTCTTCTCCGATCTCGGCCACGAGTATGTGACCGTCAATTCTGAGTATACGACCTGAGGGGGACGGAATGCGCGATGTGGCGACACTACTGGAGGCGCTCCCCTACATCAGGGAGTTTCACGGTAAGACGGTCGTTATCAAGTATGGCGGCGCGGCGATGGAGGACGAGCGGCTCCGCGAGGAGTTCGCCAGAGATGTCGTGCTGTTGAAGTATGTGGGACTGAGCCCGATCGTCGTGCACGGTGGGGGACCGGACATCACCTCCTACATGCAGCGGCTCGGCCTGCCCGTCGAGTTCGTGGGTGGCCTGCGCGTCTCCGACGAGCAGACTGTCGAGATCGCGAAGATGGTGCTGGTCGGAAAGGTGAATAAGGAGATCGTGCTGCGGATCGGACGCCACGGGCAGCCGGCGGTCGGCCTCTGCGGAGACGACGGCTCCCTCTTCGCAGTGTCACGTCGAGCCGCTCCGAGCGGGCAGGACATCGGGTATGTGGGAAAGATCGAGCGGGTGAACGTGGATGTGCTCAATCACGTCGCCAGGGACTACATCCCTGTGATCGCGTCGGTTGGCGCCGACCGCGAGGGAAGGTCGTATAACGTCAACGCCGATGAGGCGGCCGGCGCGGTGGCGCGCGCGCTGGCGGCGTACAAGGTGGTGTTTCTGACGGACGTGAAGGGCTGGCTCCGCGATCCCGCGGCGCCAGAGAGCCTGATCGCGACCGCATCGGCCGATGAGGTGCGCGGCGCGCTGGAGGGGCTCGACGGCGGCATGCGTCCGAAGCTGGCGGCCTGTGTGGAGGCGATAGACGGCGGCGTCAGCTCGGCTCATATCATCGACGGTCGGGTTCCGCATTCGCTGTTGCTTGAGCTCTTCACGGATGCCGGCATCGGGACGAAGGTCTCCGCGTGAGCCTGGCGGAGCTGCAGCGGCTTGAGTCCGAGCATGTGATTGGCTCATATGCGCGACTGCCCGTGCAGTTCGTGCGCGGCGAGGGTGTGCATCTGTATGACGAGGACGGCGACGAGTACCTGGATCTGTTGTGTGGGATATCTGTGACGAACCTGGGTCACTGCCATCCCCGCATAACGGCCGCGATCGCCGAGCAGGCCGACCGGCTGGTGCATGTATCGAACCTGTTCTATACCGAGCCGGCGATGCGCCTGGCGCAGAGGCTGTCCGAGGGGTCGCTCCGGGGCAAGGTGTTCTTCTGCAACTCGGGCGCGGAGGCCAACGAGGCGGCGATCAAGCTCGCGCGCAAGGCGCGTGCTGGCGGGGATATCGTCGTGTTGCACAACGCCTTTCACGGGCGGACCTACGGCGCGCTGTCGGCGACGCCGCAGGAGTCCAAGCAGGCGCCGTTCGCGCCGCTGGTGCCCGGCTTTCGCGCGGTCGCGCCCGACCCGGATGCGCTGAGCGCCGCGGTCGACGAGCGGACCGCCGCCGTGCTGATGGAGCCGATCCAGGGCGAGTGCGGAGTGAACGTGCTCTCCGAGGAGCTCTTGGCCGCCGCGCGCGCCGCCTGCGACGCGCACGGCGCGGCGCTGATCTTCGATGAGGTGCAGACCGGTATGGGCCGCACCGGCACCCTGTGGGCCTACGAGCAGACCGGCGTGGTGCCGGACGCGATCACCTCCGCGAAGGCGCTCGGCGGCGGTCTGCCGATCGGTGCGCTGATCGCCGGGCCGCCCCTGGCCGACGTGCTTCAGCCCGGGGACCACGGATCCACCTTCGCCGGCGGCCCCGTGGTCTGCGCGGCGGCTCGGGTCGCCCTGGAGCTGACAGAGGATGAGCGGCTGCTGGCCAATGTGCGCGAGCAGGGGCAGCGGTTGGCGGAGGGCCTGGCACGGCTGCCGCACGTGCACGCGGTCCGCGGCCGCGGGCTGATGCTCGCCTGCGAGCTTGAGATCTCCGCCCCCGATCTGGTGCGTCGAGCGCTCAGCGAGCAGCGGCTCGTGCTCAACGCGACAGGTCCG
>DAHVAB010000179.1 GCA_027314825.1 Solirubrobacterales bacterium | reverse complement strand
CTGGAGCTGCTGGTGCGGACAGGCGCCGAGGCGGCGGTGCTGCCAGAGCTCGCGGCGCTGCGGGGGGTGGGTCAGAGTCCATTTCACCACCGCGACGTCCACGGGCACACGATCGAGGTTCTGGAGCGGCTGATCGAGATCGAGCGCGATCCCGGCGCGGTGCTCGGGGCCGTCGGATCGCAGGTCTCCGGGGTGCTGGCGGAGCCGCTCGCGGATGGGCTGAGTCGCGGCGTCGCGCTGCGGCTCGGGGCGCTCATGCACGACATCGCCAAGCCGGAGACACGCGCGGTCCGTGCCACCGATGGGCGTGTGACGTTCATGGGTCACGATGCCCGCGGGGCCGAGATCGCCGAGCAGGTGATGCGCAGGCTGCGCGCGAGCGCGCGTCTGAGAGGCCACGTCAGCGCCCTGGTCGCGCACCATCTCCGACTCGGGTTCCTGGTGCACGAGCCGCAGCCGCTGGCGCGTAGGACGGTGTTCGCGTATCTGAGCGCCACCGAGCCGGTGGAGGTGGACGTCACCGTGCTCTCCGTCGCCGACCGGCTGGCCACGCGGGGCCGGAACGCCGATGAGGCGATCGAGGCCCACCTGCGGCTGGCCAGGCGGATGCTGCCCGATGCGCTGCTCTGGCGCGCCGAGGGAGCGCCGAGGCCGCTCTTGCGGGGCGACGTGCTCGCTGCGCGGCTGGGGATCGAGCCCGGTCCGAGGCTCGGCGAGCTGCTGCGGGAGCTGGCCGCGGCGCAGTATGCCGGCGAGGTGAAGGATCACGCTCAGGCTCTCGCCTACGCGCGAGCGCTGAGCGGATCCGACTAGTCTTCCGGGTGCCATGGCCGTCGATCCAGACTGCATCTTCTGCAAGATCGTCGCTGGAGAGCTGCCGTCGAGGCGGGTCGATGAGGACGAGCGCACGATCGCGTTCATGGACATAAGCCCCGCCACGCGCGGGCACGCTCTCGTGATCCCGCGGGCGCACGCCCGGGATCTGATGGAGGTCGACCCGGAGGATCTGCGGGCGGCCGCCGTGGCCGCCAAGCGGCTGGCCGAGCGGATGCTGCGGCGGCTCGGCGCGGACGGGGTGAACCTGATCAACTCCTGTGGCGCCGAGGCCTGGCAGACCGTGTTTCATTTCCACATCCACGTGATTCCCCGGTATGCTGGCGATCCACTGAAGCTTCCATGGGTGCCCGCGCCCGGTCGGCCCGACCAGATAGCGCAGGCGGCGCGGGAGCTGCAAGGCCCGTAGCGGACCGCTACATATCGATCGCCGCCGTGTTCAGAACTCACATGCCCAGACGTGCTCTGACAGCGATCGCATGCCTTGCGGCCCTGGCGACGCTGCTGCCCGCCGGCGCCTCGGCGACCATCGCCGAAGTCGGCGCGATCCAGCCGACCGCACCGCCGAGCGTGCCCAGCTGCACCGCTGGCCCGATGGGCGCCGTGGGCCTGGCGATGGAACGCGAAAAGACCGAAGAAGAAGAAGCCAAGGCTCGCGAGCAGAAGGAAAAGGAAAAGAAGGAACGGGAAGCGAAGGCGAAGAAGGAAAAGAAGGAACGGGAAAGCAAGGCGCGCGCCAAGCACAAGGGCAAGGGGAAGAAGGGGCGCGCCAAGAAGCACAAGGCCACGGGTCACAAGGCCTCTGCCGGAAGCGGCCGGCGCCGTGCTCGCAAGGCTGCCTTCTCGCACCGGCGCCTGCGGGCGTCGCGGCGAGACGAGCACTCGGTCTTCGGCCGCGCCGCGGCCGCCGCGCAGACGGCGCCGAGCACGACCACCACCACCACGACCACGACGGGCGTGGAAGAAGGCAAGACCAAGAGCGGCGAAGTACCGGCGAAGACGACGGGCGAAGAAGCGGCCGGCGCCGAAGAAGCGCCCTGCCTCGCGGTCAGCAGGACCACGGGCCTCCAGGTGAGGGTCGGCACCATGGCCGAACCGCTGGTGATCCCGAAGAACGGCCGGATCGTCGCGTGGACCCTGCAGCTCGGACGCCCGACGCCGGCCCAGATCAAGTTCTTCAACGCCAACGAGGGCGGGCAGGCGGAGGCGGGCATTGCGATCCTGCAGCCGAAGAAGCACCCGGCGTCGACC
Source organism: Solirubrobacterales bacterium (assembly GCA_027314825.1). Taxonomy (GTDB): domain Bacteria; phylum Actinomycetota; class Thermoleophilia; order Solirubrobacterales; family Solirubrobacteraceae; genus Palsa-744. The sequence continues at coordinate 3,678 of DAHVAB010000179.1, read as the reverse complement.
TACAAACTGATCGCGCAGAGCCAGGTGCTGAAAGTCGAAGCGTTCTTCGGGCTGACAGCTCAGTTCCCGCTGTCCCGCACGATCAAGGTCAAGAAGGGCGACCTGGTGGCGCTGACCGTCCCGACCTGGGTGCCGGCTCTGGCGCTCGGCTTCGGCAAGGAAACCTCCTGGCTGTCCAGCAGGCAGAAAGGCCAGTGCTCGGTCACCAATGCGCAGACGGCGCAGACGGAACTGAAATCGCTGGTGCAGTACTCCTGCTCCTACCAGACCGCTCGGCTCACCTACAGCGCCACGCTGATCTCGACGCCCTGACCGGGCGATCCGCCCCCGGCTCGGACGCGCCGGTGTGTTGGCCGGGCCCAGCGGCCCCCGCTCTGATGAGCCGCGATCGGCCGAAGATGAGCCGCCCCGGCTCGGACGCGCGCTGGCGTCAGCCCCCGGGCGCGCTTGCGCCGCCCGTGTTGCCGGCGGTGCCGCCGCCCGTGGCTTCCTTGCTTTCCTTGTGGCTTTCTTCGGGAGCGTGGGCTTCTTCACCGCCCGCGGCGGGCGTGCCTTCTTCGACCGGCGCGACGCCACCGGTTTCCTGCACGCCTCCTTCCGGCGTGGAGGCCGTGGATTCTTCGCTCGGTTCGCTCGCCGCCGAGGAGGACGAGGAGGCTTCGCCCGAGGCGGTCTGCGAGGAGCTCGTCGTGGATGAGGAGGCCTGCCGGCTCACGGCCCGTTCCAGGCCGGTGCTCTTCGGCGGCGTGATTTCGGGCGTGCTCTTCGGCAGCGATTCAGAGACGGTGGTGCCTCCGCATGCGCTCACTCCGACTGCGACCGTCAGCAGTGCAGCGACCAGCAGTGGCGTGCGGAGCGTGCCAGCGACGAGCAGGCGGGTCCTGCTCACGAGCCGATCGGAGTCATCCGACGCCCGCAGGTCGGGCAGTCGTTGAGATCCTTCTGAGACGGCTGCTCGCACCAGGGGCACAGACGCAGGTTCTCGACGGCCCAGGGGAGCCTGGAGGTGGAGGGCGCCAGCGGGAGCAGCTTGCCCACGACTTCCATCGGCTCGCCGGTCTCCCGGTCGACGTAGATCATGTCCGGGTCGCCCTCGACCACGACCTCGCGGCCGCTGGCCGGGTTGCGCAGCCGGTAGCGCTGAGATGTGCTCACGCGCCAGACTCTACCGGAGCGAGTCCCTGCAGGGTCGCATGGCGCTGGAGCTCGGCCCGGATAAGCTGCGTGGCCGGCGCCGTCCAGGTCCCACCTTGCGCATCCTGATCTTCCACGGCTACCTGCTCAGCGGCACGGGGTCGAACGTCTATACGGCGCGGCTGGCCGCAGCGCTCGTGAGGCTCGGCCACGAGGTGCACCTGATCTGCCAGGAGCGTCATCCCGAGCGGCTCGGCTTCGTGGATGCAGCAGGCGACTGGGACGTCGAGGGCCGTCTGCGCCTGCGTGAGCTGCGCAACGACCGCGACGGCAGTCACGGCAGTCACGGCAGCGATGGCAGCGCGGCGGCGGCCTGCACCGTCTACCGGCCGGCGATCGGGTCGCTGCTGCCGGTATATGTGCAGGATCGCTACGAGGGCGTCGAGGCGCGTGTCTTCGATGAGTGCGGCGAGGCCGAGCTGCAGGGCTACATGGAGGCCAATGTCGCCGCGGCCCGGGAGGTGGTGGAGCTGGCCGAGCCGCAGCTGGCGCTGGCGGGCCATCTGGTGATGGGGCCGGCGATCCTGGCGCGCGCCCTGGGCGGGCGCGTGCCGTACGTGGTGAAGGTCCACGGCAGTGCGTTGGAGTACACGGTCAAGCGCTCGCCGCAGCGGTTCACCGGCTTCGCGCGGGAGGGCGTCGCCGCGGCACGGGCGATCCTCGTCGGCTCCCGCCATACCGCCGAGAGCCTGTGGGCGGCGCTCGGACGGGACTGGGTGGCCGAGCATCGGATCGTGCAGCGCACCCGGCTCGGCCCGCCCGGGGTGGAGGTGGAGCTGTTCAGGCCGCGAGACCGTCCGGATGCCGCCGAGCGGCTGCGGGAGCTCTCCAACCGGTTGGTCGCCGGCGACGAGGCGAGCGCGCCCGAACCGGCCGCCGGTGACGCCTTCGCCCGCGATCAGGCCCGGGCGGGAGGCGTCCTGCGCCTGCTCGACCCGGAGCGCGATCGCGTGGTCGGGTATGTGGGAAAGCTGATCGTCAGCAAGGGCGTGGACCTGCTGGTGGCCGCATGGCCGCTGGTCCTGGGCGCCGTGCCGCAGGCGCGCCTCGCGATCGTGGGCTTCGGAGGCTTCAGGGGACCGCTGGAGGAGATGGTCGGGCGGCTGAGCGCCGGCGATCTGGGCGCGGTGCGGGAGATGGCTCGCGCCGGTCGGGCGCTGGAGGGTGGGCGCCGGCAGCCGCTGCGCCACCTGCTTGCATTCCTCGACTCCCTGGAGGGCGCTCGGCGCAACGAATATCTGTCGGCCTGCGGCACCCTCGCTGGAAGTGTGCTGTTCACGGGCAGGCTCGAGCACGAGGAGCTGGCCTGCGTGCTGCCGGTGTGCGAGGCGCTGGTCGTGCCCAGCACGTTCCCGGAGGCGTTCGGTATGGTGGCGGCGGAGGCGGCGGCGTGCGGAGCGTTGCCGATCGTCGCCGAGCACTCGGGCCTGGCCGAGGTGGCGGCGACGCTCGCGGCGGCCGTCCCGGCGCCGGTCGTGCCGTGGCTCTCCTTCCCGGTGGACGATGGCGCGGTGGACGCGATCGCGCGACGAATCATCGCGTGGCTGCGTGTCGAGCCGGAGCTTGCGGGCAGAGCGCGAAGCAGCCTGGCCGCCACCGCCCGAGGGGTGTGGTCGTGGGAGGGGGTCGCACGGCGAGTGCTCGCGGCGGCGGCTGGCAGGCTCGGCGAGCTGCCGCCGATCCCACCGGATCGCGGGCCAAATGTGTGCGAATGATGACAATTGGGCCATCCGGCGGGACGCTGCGCTTGACGGAACGTCCGCGAGGGTCTAGATTGCGCCAATCGTTGCAAACGTGGAGATGGGCGCCAAGCCCGTCTCGGCGAGCGAAAGGACGCTGGTGCCATGCAGGTTCAGGAAGGAATGAGCCCCGTTGTGTTGAGCATCGGTCCTTCGCACACGCTGCGCGCAGCGGCGCGGCTGATGTCGGAGCGCCGCGTTGGAGCGGCGGTGGTGGTCGACCCGGATGGCCATGGTCCGGGCATCATCACCGAGCGGGACATCCTGGGCTCGGTGGGAGAGGGCCAGAGCCCGGATCGCGAGCGCGTCGCCGATCACCTCACGCGGGACGTGGTGTTCGCGGCGCCCGAATGGTCGCTGGAGCAGGCAGCTGCCGCGATGGTGCAGGGCTCATTCCGCCATCTGATCGTCGTCGAGCGGGGCGAGATGGTCGGGATCCTGTCCGTGCGCGACATCGTGCGCTGCTGGACCAGCGACGGCGCGATCTGTCCCGTGCCCGCAGCCGCAGCGGTGGGGTGAGAGAGGTGGTGCGTGTGCCCGCCGAGGGGACGGGCGCACGCACCGTGGGGGCCGCGCACCTGTGAGGGACCGTGCGCGGCGCCCTGCACCCTCGCTTCAACGAGGGGTCGCACGGCACGGAGCCAACCACGATCGATCCCATGCTCGCCCCGCGCCCCCGCGCAACCGGAAGCGTCCGCCCGGAAGGACACCACCTCTCGACAGTCCGCCGCCGGCAGAGGCCAGA
>DAHVAB010000178.1 GCA_027314825.1 Solirubrobacterales bacterium | reverse complement strand
GCTCTTCTCCGGGACCACCGTGCTGATCTCGCTCTCGGCGGTGATGCTGGTGCCGAGCCCCGCGTTTCGCTCGATGAGCCTCGGGATCATGCTCTCGGTGCTCTTCGTGCTGGCGGCGACGCTGACGCTGCTGCCGGCCGTGCTGGCCAAGCTCGGCCCCCGGGTCGACAAGATGGCGCTCAAATGGGCGCACTCCGGCGAGCACCGCTCGCGCCGCTTCGCGGCGTGGGGCGAGCGCCTGTGGCGGCGGCCGCTCGCCTTCGGCGTGCTCGCCCTCGCCCTGCTGCTCGCACTGGCCTTCCCGGTCACCGAGCTGCGGACCTCGATGCCGTCGATCAAGGTCGTTCCAGCCTCTGACAGCTCCAGGATCGGCTATGAGCAGGTGCAGAAGGCCTTCGGTCCCGGCGCGACCGGCCCGCTGCAGATAGTGCTGCCGGCCGGTGAGGCGACCCAGGCGGCGAGGGTGGCGCACGCCGATCGCGGGGTGGCGGCGGTGATGCCGGCGCAGAGAAGCGGAGGGCTCGCGCTCCTGAGCGCGATCCCGAACGCCGATCCCTCCAGCGAAGCGGTCGGCGCCACGATCGAACGGCTGCGAGCGCACCTGCCGCCCGGCGCGCTGCTCGGCGGGGCGGTGGCCGAAAACCACGATCTGCAGGCCGCCCTGTCGGCCAAGACCCCTGTGGTGATCGGGGTCGTGCTGGGCCTCGGCTTCCTGCTGCTGCTGATCGCCCTGCAGGCCCCGCTGATCGCGGCGGCCGGAGTGCTGAGCAGCCTGCTGGCCACTGGCGCCGCCTTCGGGGTGGCCAAGTGGGTCTTCCAGGACGGGATCCTGCACTCGCTGCTCGGCTTCCAGCCGCAGGGATTCCTCGATGCGTGGGGGCCGGTCTTCTTCTTCGCGATGATCTTCGCGATCTCGATGGACTACACCGTCTTCCTGCTCTCATCGGCCAAGGAGCACTGGGACCGCTCCCACGACGCGCGGGAGGCGATGGTCGGCGGCGTGGCGCACTCCGGCAGGGTGATCTTCGCCGCCGGCGCGGTGATGGTCGCCGTGTTCTTCACCTTCGCGCTCTCCGGGCCGCTGCCGCCGAAGGAAATGGGGATCATCCTCGGCGTCGCCGTGCTGCTCGATGTGGCCTTGGTGCGCCTGCTGCTGGTGCCGGTGCTGCTGCGCCTCATGGGCAGGTGGGCCTGGTACCTGCCGGCCTGGGCCAGGCGCGTGCTGCCGGAGGTCAGGTTCGGCCACGGGCACATCGCCGCGCCCACCTTGGAGGAGCGGGATGCCGTGGGCGCAGGGGCAGAGGCAGAGCCCGAGCCGGTCGGCGCCTGAACGATCGTCTCGGTCGGCCCCTCCCGCGCGAGCGTCGGCGCGGGCCGGGCCGGCCGTGGCGGTCCGCGCAGGCGCGGTTGCCCCTCTGCCACCATGCGTGTGTGTCGGTCGATCCCCGCTACAAGCAGTGCCCGGACTGCGCCGAGCAGGTGCTGGCGGCGGCGCGCAGGTGCCGCTACTGCGGCTACCGCTTCGATACGAGCCGCGCCGAGCGCAAGCCGCTGCTCGGCGGCCTGCTGCCCAACTTCTCGCGGGATCGCGATCTCAGCCTGCCGGAGCTGCTCGCCGAGTGGGGCTTCGAGCAGGCGGAGGGCGAGCGGGTGGTCCGGTTCACCTATGCGACGGTCGACCGGCGCGTCGGCTACCTGTTGTTGAGCACGCAGCGGCTCGTCTTCTTCGAGCACGTCTCGCGCGACCGCCAGGAGCGAGCCCTGGAGTATCCGCTGGCGCTGCTCTCGACGGTGAGGCTGCGCGGCGGCATCGCCAGGCGGCGGATCGAGCTGAGCGGCGAGGGGTTCGCGCATGTGATCGACGCCGGCGGCGGCGCGGCCACCAGGGCGCTGCACGCGAGCCTGACAGAGCACGCCGCCCCGGCGTCCGCCTGAGCGGGCGGGAGGGCGCGCGGGCGGCCGCTCGGCTCCCGCGCATGGCGGCCGCCTGCCGTCGCGTCGCGTAGTTGCCCGCGAGACGACTGCGCGCCAGGCGCGCAGCGGCTACGGGCGCCTCCCGATGTCCGAGTTGGCGAGCCGCCTCAGGCTCGATCGATTGCACCGTCGATCAACGGAGGACACGATGACGCGGAATTTGAGGCGGCTCACGGGTCGCCTGCAACTGGCGGTGGCCCTGAGCGCGGCGCTCGTGGCGGGCGCGATCGCTCTGGCCGGAGCCTCACCGGCAGCGGCGCGACCGGACAGCTGCAGTGGCACGCTCGTGCCTGTCTCCGGCGGGCCGGCCAACGAGACCGGCTACAGCTTCAGCTGTGACTTCGATGTGAGCGGCCGCTACACGGTCGCCGCGAGCACATCGGGCGGCCAGGAAGTGCCGGGCAGCCTGCACGGCGCCGGCCAGGGCTTCAGCTGCACGCCGCAGCAAAGCGAAGAAGGATCCGAAGAATCCGAAGAATATGAAGAAGGCGAAGAATATGAAGAAGGCGGGCTCGGCGAAGAAGAATTCAGTGCTCGGACCAACGCTCACTCCGCGCTGACACCCGCATCTGCGTGGGACTGCAGCGGCGGCTCGGCCAAGGCCGCAGCGAAGATCGATGGCTATTTCACCGCCCAGAGAGACCCTTGCGAAGCGTCGCTGAGACTGCGAATATCGGTCTACGAAGTGGTCAAGGCCCGCAAGCAGCGGGTGGCTGCCGAGACCGTGCTCTCGATCGACTGCCAAGCATCCTCTGAAGGCGGCAAAGGCGGCGGCGAAGTCGGCAAGGGCGGCGGCACAGGCGGTCCGAAGCCCGAGATCAAGAACGTGCGCGTCGCGCCGGCCAGGTTCCGTGCGGCCGGCCACGGCGGCAGCATCGCAGCTGCAGTCGGCACGAAGGTGAGCTACAGGCTCTCGATCGCTGCGAGCACGAAGCTCGTCGTGGAGCATGTTCTGGCCGGCGTGAAGAAGGCCAAGAAGTGCGTGGCGCCCTCCAAGGAGCGTCACGGTGCGAGCTGCACTCGCTACGTGAAGGTCGGCAGCCTTCGGTATGCCGGCAAGGCGGGTGCCAACCACTTCCGCTTCAGCGGGCGTCTGCACTCTCGCCGGCTGGCACCCGGAACCTACAGGTTCGTTCTCACCGCCCGCAAAGGCAAAGGCCCGAGCAGCGCCGCGGTGCACTCGGCCAAGTTCCACATCGTGCGTTGAGCCTCAATCGCCGAGGCCGCGCCTGCGGCGGATCTCGGCGATCCTTGCAGCCGGCCCCGGCTCCGCCTCGTCGGGCAGATAGAAGCGCAGCCTGGCGGCGGAGTCGGGCAGGAGCTGCTGGGAGGAGAGATGGCCGGGTCGGGTGTGCGGGTTCTCGTAGCCGTGTCCCCGTCCACCCGAGCGCAGCTGCACCGGCGGCGGATGCGCGCCCCGCTCGCGCACGTGCTCGCAGGCGGCGCCGAGCGCGCGTCCCGCCGCGTCCGACTTGGGGGCGAGGGAGAGGTAGATGGCGGCCTGCGCGAGCGCATAGCGGCACTCGGGAAGCCCGACGTGATCGACCGCGGCGGCGGCGGCCGTGGCGAGGGTGAGCGCCTGCGGATCGGCGTTGCCGATGTCCTCGCTTGCGAGGATCACCATCCTTCTGGCGATGAAGCGGGGGTCCTCGCCGCCCTCCAGCATGACCGCCAGGTAGTAGAGGGAGGCGTCCGGGTCTGAGCCTCTGGTCGCCTTGATCCAGGCGGAGATCGTGTCGTAGTGGTGGTCTGCGCCCTTGTCGTAGTGGACGGGAGGCCGCTGCAGAGCCTCCTCCGCGTGGGCGAGCGTGACCGTGCCGGTGCCGGTGCCGGTGCCCATGTCCGTATCCGTGCCCGTGCCGGTGCCCGTGTCCGTGCCGGTGCCCGTGTCCGTGCCGGTGCCCGTGTCCGTGTCCGTGTCCGTATTCGTGCCCGTACTGGTGCCCATGTCCGTATCCGCGCCCGTGCCGGTGCCCGCCTCCGCGGCGTCCGCGCACGCGAGCTCCAGCGCGCCGAGGGCGAGGCGGGCGTCGCCGCCCGAGCGGGCCGCGATCAGCTCGATCGCCGCCGCGGCGACCGTCTGCTCGGTGTGGGGCGCGAGCTGGCCGCGGCGCAACGCGCGGCGCAAGAGCTCCTCCAGGTCGGGCGGGGTCAGCTCCCTGAGCTCGTAGATGCGGGTGCGCGAGAGCAGGGCGCCCACGACCTCGAAGCGCGGGTTCTCCGTGGTGGCGCCGATCAGGGTGATCAGACCCGTCTCGACGGCCGGCAGCAGCGCGTCCTGCTGAGCCTTGTTGAAGCGGTGGATCTCATCGAGGAAGAGGACCGTCCCGCGTCCGGCCCGCCGGCGCTCCCCCGCGCGGGCGATCACCTCCCTGACCTCGGCGCGCCCGGCCTGGACCGCGCTCAGCTCCTCGAAGGCGGCGTCGTGAGCGCCGGCGGCGATGATCCGCGCCAGGGTGGTCTTGCCGCTGCCGGGCGGGCCGTGCAGGATCATCGAGTGGGGGCGCCCGGCCCGCACTGCGGCGCGCAGCGGCGTCGAGGAGTCGGGAGCGCCGAGCAGGTGCTCCTGGCCGATCAGGTCCTCCAGCGTTTCCGGACGCATGCGGGCGGCCAGCGGTGCCGTGGCGCCGGCCAGTGCTGCCGCGGAGCCGGCCAGTGCTGCCGCGGAGTCGGCCGGCTGCTCGCGTGAGCCGTGCGGGCTCTCCTCGCCGAGATCGAAGAGCGGCTGAGCGTTCATGGACAGATTGTGCCCCAGCCATCGGCGCGTGCCGGGAGGGGGCTGGCCCGCGAGCAGAGGAAGGCGAGGGATGGGTGAAGGCTGCGACGCCGGCCGGTCAGGACCGGCCACTTGCCGCCTCGGCGGGCACCCTGCGCGTGATGTCGAGGCACTCCTCGCAGACGGTCTCAGGGATGAGCCCGACCCGCGCGAGCAGTGCGAACATCTTGCAGCCGAGGCAATAGCCGGCCAGCGACTCCAGCCCGGCGGCGAGCACGAGCATCGCGAGCAGCACGTCGGCGAGCGTGTGCGCGCCGAAGCCGAGCGCTGCGACCGCCGCCGTCACGCTGATCGCCGTGCCGAGGCACTGTGCGAACCGCTTCGGCGGGCCGGCGACCGGCCGGGCTGCACCGAGGCGCGGCGCTATCGCCTGGGAGGCGAGCCGCCCGAGCGGGCTCAGCGTCGGCCCGGTGAGCGCGCGGGCGAGGAACCCGTAGGCGATCGGCACGAGCAGCCAGTACCAGCCGGTGGAGAGGGTGAGGATCGCACCGAGCAGCACGAAGAAGGCGACGGTCCGCGCCACCTTCTCGTTGACGGGGTTCGGGAAGCTGAACAGTGCCGTTGCGGCGCTCATTGCCGACAGGGATTATAGCTAATCTCGATCGGGTTTACCGGGACCGCGGCGTCCTCGACCCTCCGCCCGGCGGGGCGTCCTCGACCCTCCGCCCGGCGGGGCGTCCTCGACCCTCCGCCCGGCGAGGCGTCCTCGACCCTCCGACCGGCGGGGCGTCCTCGACCTCCGCCGGGCGTACGTAGTTGTGAGCAGACTTCGCCGCGCGCAGTTTGGAGGATGCCCTCGCGTGGGATCACCGCGCTGTGGAGCTCAGGGGTCGGCGGACGGACGGTGTGCGGGGGTCGAGATCGGCGATCGTCGCGCGCCGGCTGCGCCTCTCGCTCTGCGGCGCAGGCGTCGCGGCAGGGCTGCTGGCGGCCCCGAGTGCCGCGAGCGCGACCCTCGTCTTCGTGCGCAATCCGGTCAAGCCGGTCGTGTGGGTGGCGCGCGACAACGGCTCCGCG
>DAHVAB010000177.1 GCA_027314825.1 Solirubrobacterales bacterium | reverse complement strand
CTGGGGGCTTGGATCTCGGCACGGAGGCGGCTGGGTTTCGGACGCTCGTGGCGGTCGAGTCCGGGTCGATCGCGCGCGAGACCATGCTCGCAAACGCGCCGGCGCATTTCCCGGAGCTCTCCGCGGAGGCCGTGCTCCAAGACGTGTGCACGACACGACCGGGTCAGCTGCTTGAGGCGGCTGGCCTACGGCAGGGCGAGCCGTCGCTGCTCGTCGGTGGACCGCCGTGCACGCCGTTCTCAAAGAGCGGAAACTGGCTTGAGTACAAGCGTGCGGGCGCCGACCCGAACGCGAGCCTGCTCGACGAGTACCGTCGGCTGCTGCGCGGAGTCCAACCGCACGCCTTCCTGATGGAGAACGTGTACGGCCTGGCCTACCGCAACCAGAATCGGCCGGTGCTCGAACGGTTCCTCTCCGGCGCGGAGACGGCGGGCTACGCCATCGACTACATGATCCTGCTGGCGGCAGATTACGGGGTGCCGCAGCTGCGTCAGCGACTCTTCTGCGTAGGCGTTCGGCGGGATCTGCTGGATGTGGCGCCGGCACGTTGGCGCTTCCCCTGGCCGTCGCCGACCCACTCGGGGCCTCACGAGACGCGGAGCGCGTGGGACGAGTCGCTTCTGCCTCACGTCAGCGCGGGCTCTGCGCTTGCGGACATCGGCGAGAACCCTGGCGAGCCGGAGGAGCACGTGAGCGGCACCTACGCAGAAGAGCTGCGCGCGATCCCGCCCGGCGAGAACTATCTCTACTGGACCGCTGAGCGCGGGCATCCAGCTCCGCGGTTCAAGTGGCGCTCGCGATATTGGAGCTTCCTTCTGAAGCTCCACCCGGAGCGGCCCTCACCGACGATCCAAGGCCAGCCTGGACCATGGGTCGGCCCCTTCCATTGGGAGTCGCGGCGCTTGCGGGTCGCCGAGCTCAAGCGGCTGATGACGTTTCCCGACGACTTCGTGGTCCTTGGCAGTCGCCGTGAGCAGCAGCTGCAGCTGGGCAACGCCGTGCCGCCGGCGCTTGCGACGGTGGTCGCCGAGGCGCTGGCCGGGGAGCTTGAGCGGCTCGGCGCCGGCGCACCTATGGCGATCGCCGCCTGAGCGAATAGTAGGCTGCGGCCGGCTTGGCGATCAAGCTGAACATGGGGAGCCTGGAAGTCGTCCTCGACCGCGCGGCTGCGATCGCGCGGTCCGATGAGTACCTGCCTGAGGAGTGGCTGCACCGTGTCCGGCGGATCGAGCGGTCGCCGAGCAAGACCTACGTCGCGGCTCTCGGCGCCGCGCTGCTCGCCAAGGCGAGCGACCCACGGGTCAACACGCTTGCTCGCACCGCGAAGGCTGGACCCACGGGCTACTCGCTTCGCGGTGTAGCCGAATTCATGGCGGCCCAGGCGGATCGCTACGGGTACCACATGGGCGTCACGGGGCAATGGCCTCTGAACAACTCGCCCTTCTACCGCAACGCTGACCGCATCGACCGCTTCGCCAGCCTCCGCAGCGACGTCCGACCATTTCACGAGGACTTCGTCCGCTACCTGCAGGATCTCGCGAAGCTCACGGCCGAGCAGGCGCTCCTGGCTCTCGCTGCCTTCCTGCGCCTCCGAATGGAGCACGCCAGCGAGCTTCGCTCGCAGGTCGCAGCGGTCGCAGAGGTGCGTGCCGGCAGCTATCGCGAGGTCGTCGAGCTCGCGACGCTCTTCTGCACAGAGGACGCCGAAGGTGGAAAGCGCGGCCAAGCGCTCACCGCCGCGCTGCTCGACTGCGTCTACGACGAAGTCGACCTGGCGGGCATCAACAACCCGCGCCCCCTCGACGTGCGCGTTCGCTACGGCGCTCGCATAGCGCTTGGGGTCGAGGTCAAGCAGCAGCCCGTAGGCGAGGAGACCGGCCTCCAGCTCGCAGCCAGCGCACGCTCCCTGGACTGCGACAAGGCGTTGCTCGTCGCTATCGGCCAAGGCCAGCCGCCGATCGACCGTGACGGCCTTCGAGCACGGGCCCTGGCGCGGTACGGCGTCCTCATCGAGGTCGTCGAGGCGGTCCCTGAGCTATTCGCAAGCGTCACTCTGCACGCTCTGCAGACCGCGTCCAGCATCGCGCAGCGGTTCCCGGCCGCCTACGCTGAGCGGATGCAAGAGCACGATCTCAGCGGTCGCGCACAAGAGCGCTGGATCAGCCTGGTCGCCGGACTGGCGGCGCTTGGCGCTCCCTGACGGCTGCCTCGACGCGGTCGGCAGCCACTTCCGGCTGCTCGTGCTCCCATATCCGCACCACGAGCCACCCTGCGGCGGCGAGGGCCGCGTCGTTGCGACGATCCCGCGCCACGTTGCGGTCGAGCTTCGCTTGCCAGTAGCTCGCATTCGTCCGCGGCTCGACGCCGTGCTCAGGACAGCGATGCCAGAAGCAGCCGTCTACAAACACAGCGACGCGCGCGCCCGCGAACACCGCGTCCGCTCGACAGCGAACGTCGGGGTGAGGTTGGCGGTGTGCCCGGAAGCGAAGGCCACGCCGGTGAAGCGCGGAGCGCAGCACGAGCTCTGGAGTAGTTCCGGAGGCTTTGTTCCCCTGCATGACCGATCGCACGGCTGGCGACGATGGCGGCGGGGCAACCAGCCGCTGGTTTTGACCTGGCAAACGAGCGTTAGAAGGGCCAGAGGTCATCGTATGCCCGTTCGGCCAGGGCCACCGTGCGCTCTTGAATCCTGTCGCGATCCCAAGCAGCGCTCTTACGGACAACTTCGTCGACCCACACACCCTTTGCGTCTTCGAGGACCCGCTTCTTGGCCGAGAACGACCTCGCGCCCAGCCTCTCATTCAGCTCTCCATCCACGTAGAGCAAGTTGCCGACGGTCGCGATCACGTCTGGATCCGCGCCTTTGCCTTGGCTTGTGATGTGCTCGATGGTCATCGCGTGTGTCTCAGGAGGAAGGCCCACATTCTGCGCGTGGAATCGCCGCAGAATGTATGCCACCAGCTTCTTCTGCTGGCTATAGAGCTCCGATGCCCTGAGCTCTCGGAAGCCGGCGATGAAGATGTCGCGACTCGGCCGCTTCTCGCGCAGCTTTCCGATGAGGTTGCTGATCTCCTTGCTGCGAGCATTATTGTCGGCCACCGCGCCCTCGCAGATCCCACGCAGCCCGTCGTGGAAGCGCACGCGCTGCTCGCGCCCATCCAGGCGCCAGGCGGGCAGACGGTCCACCTGCTGGGCGCGGCGGCGGCGCGCGGCGACACTGAGCTGCCCGCAGGTGCCTGGGTAGCGGCCGATGCCTGCTGCGCCATGCGGCGCGGAGGCCGCCTCCCTGATGTCTGCGCGGCTGCACCAGCAGGGGTAGACGCGCCCCGCGGCGCGCAGCGCCTCGAAGGCCTGCCGGTGCTCCTCGAAGCGCTCAGACTGGCGCATGACCAGCCCATCCCAGTCGATGCCGAGCGCAGCGAGGTCGTGAAGCTGGGAGCGCTCGTGCTCAGGGCGTGAGCGCTCGCGGTCGAGATCCTCGATCCGCAGCGCGAAGGGCGCGCCGCGCGACCGCGCCGCGAGCCAGGCGATCAGCGCGGTGCGCAGGTTGCCGATATGGAGCGAGCCAGAGGGACTGGGCGCGTAGCGGCCTGCGCCGGCCGCAGACGACTTGGGAGCGTCAAGGATGCTCATCCGCCTCATCTCGCCGAAGCGGCCTGAGGCCCTCGGGAAGAGGCGGCGATGTAGAAGCCCGGTGATCTGCTGGAAGCCCGGTGACTTGCCGTCACGGCAAGTCATGTGCTAACTTTCCAGTATGGAAAAGCAGTCGCCGGCCTCGATCCCCCCTGGCGCAGCCCGAGAGCAGCTGCGCGCCGCCGGCCAGGCACGCGACGCATCGGCGCGCCGTGCGATGCTCCCAGCGGGCCTGATCCTCGCGGTGAGCCTCTTCTGCGGCGCGCTGACGGTCCCAGCGGCCAACAAGTCGCCAGGAGACGTGGTGAGCATCGCCGCGGTCGTGTGGCTCGTCGCCGAGCTTCTGCGGCTCGCCGCCCGCAACCAGTGGCGTCCGTTGCGTTCGTGGCCGAAGCCCAGGTGGGGCGTCGTCGAAGTGACGCTCCTCGCTCTCGCCATGCTCGTCGGCGGGCTGATCGGCCCGCACCTGCTTGCCAGCCACAGGAACTCAGCCCTCGCGAGCTGGGGACTTGGTGCAGCCGTGACTGTGATCGTTGCGGCCTGCCTGTTCGCCGCAAAGGCCTCCTACCGCCGTCGTGCGGCGCGCGCGTGGCCATAGTGAGCGAAGCAGCGTTCGACGAGTTGATCCACGCGCCCTTGCGCCTGCAGATATGCGCGCTGCTCTCGCCGGTGCGAAGCTTGCCCTTCTCCGACATACGGGACAGCCTGGAGGTCTCAGACTCGGTCCTGAGCAAGCACCTCTCAGCGCTCGCCGGTGCCGGCTACGTCGAGGTCTCCCGTGTGCGGGCGAGCTCACGCTCTCGGCGGCAGGTCACGCTCAACGGCCCAGGCCGAGCGGCCCTGCGCGGGCACCTGGCGGCTCTGCAGGCGATCGTCGTCGCGGCCGAACCGGCCGCGGCGCCATCTAACGCCCGCTCCAGGGTGCGCCAGCAAGCCCGTCGAGAGATCGCCCCCAATCCGCAGATCGCCTGAGATGGCTGCGAATCGTCTCGTTCACGAGCTCTGGTCGCTCCTCGGCGAGCCAGTGGGTCGCCCCGCCGACCTCCACGAACGTCAGGTCGGTGACGAAGCGGTCGAGTCCTTGATGAGAGGCGGGCATGATCCACCTGTCCGCGGTTGGATACATCACCAGCGTAGTGAAGGCGAGCTCCGCTGAGCTCGGCGTAGCTGTGATCGAAGCGCTCGCTGCACAGGTGATGAGCGTTGCCTGTCATCGGATCTCCTGCCTATGGGGTCGAAGGATCGTGGCCTCTGCAACGGTCGCATGAGCGCAGGCCCAAAGCTCGCGGGTTTCGGTCCCCTACATCGCATTCGCGGCTCACGTCCGATTTCCGCCAGGTGGCGGCCTGCCGGTGTGACATCGTGGGCGGCATGGACGTCGACTCCGACCGGTTCTGGCAGGCCATCGTCGCCTGCGACCCCCGCTTTGACGGCTGGGTCTACTGCGGCGTCACGAGCACAGGCATCTACTGCAGGCCGAGCTGCCCGGCGCGCACGCCAAAGCGCGAGAACGTGCGCTTCTTCCGCTCGGCGGCCGCCGCGCAGGCGGCGGGCTTTCGCGCCTGCAAGCGCTGCCGCCCCGACGCCACCCCCGGCTCGCCGGAGTGGGATCTGCGCGCAGATCTCGTTGGCCGCGCGATGCGCCTGATCGCCGACGGAGTGGTCGACCGAGAGGGAGTGGGCGGACTCGCTCGGCGCCTGGGGTACACAGAGCGTCACATCCATCGCCAGCTGGTGGCGGTCGCCGGCGCAGGACCGCTCGCGCTCGCGCGCGCGCAGCGCGCGCAGACCGCCCGCATCCTGCTGGAGACGACTGCGCTGACCGTGACCGAGGTGTGCTTCGCCGCCGGCTTCCGGAGCGTACGCCAGTTCAACGCCACGATCAGCGAGGTCTTCGCGTCGACGCCAAGCGCCCTGCGCGCGCGAGCGCGAAGGCATGGCCGCTCAGAGGACAGCGGCACGATCTCGCTGCGGCTGCCATGCCGTCTGCCGCACGACGGGGAGGCGACGATCGCCTTCCTCGCGCGCCGCGCGGTCCTGGGCGTCGAGGAGGCGCTTGATGGGGCCTATCGACGTAGCCTGCGTCTCCCGCATGGCCTCGGCGCCGTCGAGCTACGGCCTGCGGAGGGCTACGTGC
>DAHVAB010000176.1 GCA_027314825.1 Solirubrobacterales bacterium | reverse complement strand
CCGCCGTCCACCCCGGGCTCGGGTGCCACGCCCCCGGCTGCGCCCTCGCCGGCTGCGCCCTCGCCGCCCACGCCGGCGCCCACGCCGGGTTCCGGTGCCACACCCCCGGCCGCGCCCTCGCCGCCCGTGCCCGCCGCCGGCGAGCGCCAGGGTGCCTGAGCAGGAGCCGATGATTCCGCTCGCGCGCCCGGTCCTCGGCGCCGAGGAGGAGCGGGCGGTGGTTGAGGTGCTGCGGTCGGGAAGGCTCTCGCTGGGCCCGCGGATGGAGGAGTTCGAGCGCCTGTTCGCGCAGAGGATCGGCGCGCCGTTCGCGAGCGCGGTATCGAGCGGGACCGCGGGCCTGCATCTGGCGCTGCGCGCCGCGGGCGTGGGAGAGGGCTGCGAGGTGGTGACCAGCCCGTTCTCGTTCGTGGCATCGGCGAACGCCGTGGTGTATGAGAACGCTATCCCGGTGTTCGCCGACATCGACCCGGTCACGCTGAACCTGAGCCCGGAAGCGGCGGCCGCGGCGGTCGGACCGCGGACGGCAGCGCTGCTGCCCGTGCACATCTTCGGCTACCCGGCCGACCTGCCGGCGTTCGAGACGATCGCCGCCCGCGACGGCCTCGCGATCGTGGAGGATGCCTGCGAGGCGCTGGGCGCTGTGCATGCGGATGGCGTCAAGGTCGGCGCCCGTGGACATCCGGCCGTGTTCGCCTTCTATGCCAACAAGCAGCTGACGACGGGCGAGGGGGGGATGGTCGCCAGCTGCGATGGAGCCATCAAGGAGCGGGTGGACTCGGAGCGAAATCAGGGGCGGGCGGTGGACATGGGCTGGCTGGAGCACGACCGGCTCGGCTTCAATTACAGGCTCTCGGAGATCGCCTGCGCGCTCGGCACGGCGCAGTTGGGCCGGCTCGATGGGATGCTCGCCGATCGCGCCGCGCTCGCCGTGCGCTATCGCGAGGCGCTGGCCGGCATCGAGGGGCTGCGGCTGCCCTGCCCGGACCGCGGCGGCGAGCGGCGGGGCTGGTTCGTGTTCGTCGTGCAGCTGCCGGCCGGCGTGGACCGGGACGCGGTCGTCGGCGAGCTGGCGCGGCGCGGCGTGCAGAGCAAGCCGTATTTGCCGGCCATCCATCTGATGAGCTTCTACAGGGAGCGCTTCGGGTTCAGGGAGGGCCAGTTTCCGGTCTGCGAGCAGGTCGCCGCACGCTCGCTGGCGCTGCCGTTCTTTCCGGGGATGAGCGAGGCGCAGGTGGAGAGGGTGGCCGGTGCGCTGCGCGGAGCGCTCGCCCAGCGGGAGGGGCGCGCCGCGGCCAGGCGCTAGATTTCTCGCTTCATGTCGCGGTTCTCCGAGCCCCAGCACCCCGACTTCCGGCGGTTGAATACGTCGATCTCCTTCGATGTCAGGCTCTGGCCGCAGGACATCGCGCAGTCGCGCGCGCATGCACGGATGCTCGCGGCCGTCGGGGTCGTCTCCGAGGGGGATCTGCGGGCGCTGCTCGACGGGCTGGATGAGGTGGGCAGGGAGCTCGCGGAGGGCCGGTTCGCGGTGAGGCCCGACGATGAAGACATCCACATGGCGATCGAGCGCAGGCTGACGGAGATCGCGGGCCCTGCCGGCGGGCGGCTGCAAACGGCCCGCTCGCGCAACGACCAGGAGGCGACGGGCGTGGCGCTGTATACAAGGGCGGCGGCCGCTCGCGCCGCGGATGCCGTGGGCGCGTTGATGGAGGCGCTGCTCGCGCGCGCGCAGGAGCATCTGGCGGTCGCGCTGCCGGGGTATACGCATCTGCAGCGTGCGCAGCCGGTGTATCTGTCGCACCACCTGCTCGCATACTTCTGGATGCTGTCCCGCGACCGCGCCCGCTTCGGCTTCGCCGCCGCGGAGGCCGGCAGGATGCCGCTCGGCGCGGGGGCGCTGGCGGGCGTGAGCTTCGAGACGGACCGGAGGATGGTGGCGGCCGAGCTCGGGTTCGCGGAGGTGGTTCCCAACTCGATAGACGCGGTCTCAAATCGCGACTTCGTCATCGACTATCTGAGCGCGGCTGCGACATGCGCCACCCATCTCTCCCGCCTGGGCTCAGAGCTCGTCATCTGGTCCAGCGAGGAGTTCCGCTTCTGCGAGCTGCCCGATGCGTGGAGCTCCGGCTCCTCGATCATGCCGCAGAAGAAGAACCCGGACGCGGCCGAGCTGTTGCGCGCGAAGGCGCCGCGGATCGCCGCCCATCTGAGCGCCATGCACGGGGTGATGCACGCGCTGCCGCTCACCTACAACAAGGACATGCAGGAGGACAAGGAGCACCTCTTCGATGCGGTGGACACGCTGGAGCTGTGCCTCGCGGCGGCGCGGGGGATGATCGAAGGCGTGCGGTTCGACGTGGAGCGGATGCGGGAGGCCGCCTCCGATGAGATGATCGCGGCGACCGACATCGCCGACCTGCTGGTGGGGGAGGGCGTGCCTTTCCGAGAGGCGCATGGGATCGTGGCGGGCCTGGTCCGGCTCGCCGTGGAGAGCGGGCGCACGCTCTCGCAGCTGGCCCCCGGAGAGCTGGAGCAGGCCGCCGGCGAGGCGTTCGCGGGCGCCGAGGGTCTCGCCCGCTACCGGCAGGCGCTCTCCCAGTCGGCATGGCTGGAGTCGAAGGTCTCGGAGGGCGGGACCGCGCTCGCTCGCGTGCGGGAGCAGATCGCGCTGGCCGAGGGGATGGTCGGGGAGGGCGGCGGAGCCGCCGCGGGCCGCTGAGTGGGGTGCCTGCGCGGGCTGCGATGAGCCCCGGCGGGTCTGCTGTCGAGGGGGCGTTGAGCGGGGTGCCTGCGCGGGCTGCGATCGCCACCGGGCGGAGTGGCGCCGAGAGGCCGCTGCCGAGGTCGTTCTACGAGCGCCCGGTCTTGGATGTCGCCGAGGATCTGATCGGGTGCGTGCTGGTTCACCGCGGCGTCGCCGGAGTGATCGTGGAGACCGAGGCCTACCATGACGCCGAGCCGGCCTGCCATGCCTTCGCGGGGCTGACGCCGCGCACCGCGACGCTGTTCGGGCAGCCGGGGCGGGCGTATGTGTATAGGTCCTACGGGGTGCATGCGCTCTTCAACGCGGTCTGCGAGCGGGAGGGGGTCGGCGCCGCGGTGCTGATCAGGGCGCTGGCGCCGCTGCGCGGCCTTGCGGCGATGCGCTCCCGGCGCGGGGTGAGCGTGGAGCGGGATCTCTGCTCGGGGCCCGGCAGGCTGGGGCAGGCGCTCGCGATCGAGCTGGCGCACAATGGCTGCAGCCTGAGCGAGGGGCCGATCACGATCCGGCGGTGGCTTGCCGCCGGTGAGCCGGATGCGGCGCGGATCGTGCGCTCTCCGCGAGTCGGGATAACCAAGGCGGTCGATCTGCCGTGGCGGTTCTGCCTTGCGGGCTGCGAGCACGTCTCGCGGCCGCGGCCGTTCCGGCTGGGGCGCGGGCAGGGCGCCTCCGGCTGCCGGTAGGGCTCCTCCGGGGGGGCGGGGTGTCGGCAGGGCGGCTGCCGGTAGGGCCCCTCCGGGGGGCGGGGTGTCGGCAGGGCCGCTGCGGCTGCCGATGGGCTCTTCGCGGCCGCGCGCTCAGCCGCCGCCCGCGCTCGGCGCGGAGGCGCCTCCCGTGGCTTCTTCGGCGGGTGCGCGCGGAGTCGCGCTCGGCGGGCTTGCGGGTGTTCGCACTTCCGGCCCCGGGTTTTGCGTGCCGGCCGGCGCGGGGGGCCCTGCGCCGGGCGTGGTGGGCGTGCCGTTCGGAGCCGGCCCCGGCGCGGCCGCTTCTTCGCCGCCGCCATGCACGCCGGGAGCGCCGCTGCCGCCACCAGCACCGCCTCCGCCGGTGGCGGGTGCGGGCACCTGCGGCACGCTCCGGATGCTGCCGCCCCCCTGTGCCGAGCCTTCGCCGTGCGCCGCGGGCGGGCCGGGGGCGCGCGGGGGAGCGGTGGTGGCGCCGGCGCCCGCGTGCGTGGGAGCTTCGCCTTCGCCCCGGGCGCCGGTCGGCTTGGCGGCGGCGGGCGCGGCCGGGGCAGCGGTCGTGAGGGCTGAATGGGAGCCGTGGCTGGTGCCGGCGGCACGTTCGGCTTCGATCCGCAGCGCTGCGAGCATGAACGATTTCCAGATCAGGGCCGGGTAGGTGCCGCCGTAGACCGGGCCGCCGTGGAACTGGGTGGGCATCGCCACGAACCCCTTCGGATAGCCGACCCACACGGCCATCGTGTACTTGTGGTCGAAGCCGACGAACCAGGCGTCCGCATAGTTGGTGGTGGTGCCGGTCTTGCCGGCCGCGAACCGTTCGCCGAGCGACGCGGCGGTCCCCGTCCCGTGCTGGACGACCAGTTGCATCATGGAGGTCTCGGTGGCGGCGATCGGCGCCGGCAGCGCCCGCTGGAAGATCGGGCTGTTGATTTCCCGGTGGCTGCCATTGGGAAGGGTGCGTCCCGCGGAGGTGACCTCCTGGATGCCGACCGGAGAGCCGGGCGCGCCGGCGAGCGTGCCGCTGACACGTTGGCCGCCGTGTGCGATCGTCTCGTAGGCGTGCGCCATGTCCAGCGGGGTGACGCCGACCTTCAGCCCGCCGATCGTCATCGCGTAGTTGGTGGAGATCGGCGTCGTTATTCCCATTCGGTGGGCGAGGCGGGCGATCCGCCCGGTGCCGACCTTGATCCCGACTTCGGCGAAGATCGAGTTGTCGGAGACCTCCAGCGCCCCGGTCAGCGTGTTCGTGCCGGTATAGGAGCCTTCGTCGTTGTGGACGATGAACAGTTCTTTGGAGTGGGGAACGTGGAAGACCTTCATCTTCGAGGCCCACACCGAGCTGGGGGAGATGCCCTCCTCCAGGGCGGCGGCCAGATCGAAGGCCTTGAAGGAGGAGCCCGGCTGGCGCTCGCCCTCGGTGGCGAGGTTGAAGGGGCTCGCTTCGTAGTTGCGCCCGCCGACCATCGCGCGCACGTCTCCGGTCGAGTTTTCGATCACAACGAGGGAGGCGGTCGGTCCGGTGGGGCTCGCCAGGTATTCGCTCACCGCGGCTTCGGCGGCGCGTTGAAGGCTCAGGTCGAGCGTCGTCTTGATCTGCAGGCCGCCGTCGAAGGCGCGGGCGTAGCCGTAGCGTTCGATCACCTGCTGGGCGACCCAGCTGGTGAAGTAGCCGGCGTCGACGCCTTCGGCTAGCTGTTCGCGCGGCGGCTGGATGTCGCGCGGCGCCGGCAGCGCCTGGGCGATGCCTTCCCGATATTCCTGCCTGGTGATGTAGCCCTGCTGGCGCATCTGTTCGAGCACGAGGTTGCGCCGGGCGCGTGCGGCAGAGGGCTGGGTGATCGGGTTGTAGTCGGTCGGCGACTGGATCATCGCGGCCAGCAGCGCCGCCTCCCATGGCCGCAGCTCGCTGACGCACAGCCGCTGCGGCGTGCCGCAGCCGAGGTGGTTGACGTCGTGGCCGAAGTAGGTGCGCGCGGCGGCCTCGATCCCGTAGGCGCCGTTGCCGAAGTAGACCGTGTTCAGGTACTCGGTGATGATCTTTTCCTTGCTCCAGCGGTGATCGAGATGGAAGGCGAGCGCCGCCTCGCGGATCTTCTCGAAGATGGTCCTGTTGTCCTGGGCCTTCAGCGCGTTCTTGACGAACTGCTCCTCGATCGTGGAGGCGCCCTGGGTGCCGCCGCCTCCGATGATGTCGTGGAGGAAGGCGCGGGCGATCGAGCGGAAGTCGATCCCTTCGTTGGTGTAGAAGCGCTTGTCCTCGATCGAGATCACCGCCTCCTTGACGATCGGCGGGATCTGCTTGGGCGTGACGAGGATCTGGTTGCGCTGGCTGAGCACG
>DAHVAB010000175.1 GCA_027314825.1 Solirubrobacterales bacterium | reverse complement strand
CCTCTCAGAGGCGCTCGATGACGGTCGCGATGCCCATCCCTCCGCCGACGCAGAGCGTCGCGAGGCCCAGGCGCGCCTGCCGGCGCTCCAGCTCGTCGAGGAGGGTGCCGAGGATCATCCCGCCGGTCGCGCCGAGCGGATGGCCCATCGCGATCGCGCCGCCGTTGACGTTCACCATCTCCAGGTCGAGGTCCATCTCACCAACGAAGCGCAGCACCACGGAGGCGAACGCCTCGTTGATCTCGACCAGGTCGAGATCGGAGGCCCTCAGGCCGGCCTTCGCGAGCGCCTTGCGGCTCGCGGGCGCCGGCCCGGTCAGCATGATCGTCGGGTCGGTGCCCGTCACGGCGGTCGCGAGGATCCTCGCGCGCGGCTCCAGCCCAAGCTGGGCCGCGATCTCCTCGCCGCCGATCGCCAGCAGCGAGGCCCCGTCCACGATCCCAGAGGAGTTGCCAGCCGTGTGCACATGGTCGATGCGCTCTATCCAGTGGTACCTCTGGAGCGCCACCGCATCAAATCCACCCTCCTGCCCCATCTGCGCGAAGGAGGGCTTCAGCTGCCCGAGCGCCTCGACGGTCGTCTGCGGCCTGATCAGCTCCTCGTGCTCGAGCAGCACCCGGCCGTTGATGTCGCGCACCGCCACGACCGATCCGGCGAAGCGGCCCTCGGCCTCGGCAGCGGCCGCGAGGCGCTGGGAGCGCGCGGCGTACTCATCGACGCGATCGCGGTCGAAGCCCTCTATCGTCGCGATCAGGTCGGCGGAGATCCCCTGCGGGACGAAGCAGGTCTCCAGGTTGGTCTCCGGATCGTTCATCCACGCGCCGCCGTCGGAGAGCATCGGCACGCGGGACATCGACTCGACGCCGCCCGCCAGGACGAGGTCCTCCCAGCCGGAGGCGACCTTCTGAGCGGCCGTGTTGACAGCCTCCAGGCCGGAGGCGCAGAAACGATTGAGCTGGACGCCGGCGATCGTGTCGGGCAGCCCGGCCTTCAGAACCGCCGTGCGCGCTATGTCCGCGCCCTGGTCGCCCACGGGGCTCACGCATCCGAGCACCACGTCGTCGATCCGCTCCGCCTCGATGCTCGGATTGCGACGCAGGAGATCACGCAGCAGAGACACGACGAGGTCCACCGGCTTGGTCGAGTACAGCGCGCCGCCGGGCTTGCCCTTGCCGCGAGGGGTGCGGACGGCGTCGAGGATGAAGGCCTCACCGCGCAACGGCACTCACCGCCAGACCGTCGCCGCCCCCGCCCCCAGACACGTCCTCCGCGGGCACGAGCGGATCCTCGCAGACGCCGGGAACCGGCTGCGACGGCTCGGCCCCCTTCTGGAATATCCGGAACCGACACCGACTCGTGCCATCTCCCATCCAGGTGTCCCGTTCGGCGTCGAGCTGCGCGTCGACCGTGGCGGCCATGTCGCGCATCCACTGCCGGCAGCCCTGCTCACAGAGCCCGTTGGTGATCGGGACGTCTGCGAAGCGCCCGCTCTGGAGCGCGTGCCCGAACGTGCAGTTCACCTCCAGCTCGGCGCGCGAGGGCGTCTCCTGGAGCACCTTCGCCTCCGAGCCCTCCCCCTGGAACTCCACCTGGGCAACCTGGGAGACGAGCTCGGCGCCGCGGCCCTTCAGCTCGAACTTCCTGCGATAGGCCTCCGCCAGCATCGGGGTCGCCTCGTCGGCGACGGCGGCGGAGATCTCGTTGGCCGCGCGCCAGCCGTAGCGGCGGCCGATCTCCCTGTAGACCGCGAAGTACTGGTGCTTGAAGATGTTGTGCAGGATCGAGAAGCGCTGCTCCAGGGTCAGCTTCACGGTCGCCTGCTCCTCGAGGACGAGGATCGGCGGCCGCTTCCGCCCCTCAGCTCGTGCCGCCTGCTCCGCAGTCGGCCTGCCGCTCTGCCCTTCGCTGCCTTTCGACACGACGCCCTGCCTTCGGTCTCGGTGACGCTGCGGCAGGCATCATATCAACCAATCGGTTGGTCGGCCCTTCGCACCTCGAACCAGTAGGCTCAGCGCACCTCAAACCGATCGAGGTCCATCACCTTCGCCCAGGCGGCGGCGAAGTCCTCGGCGAGCTTCTGGCCGGCGTCGTCGGCCGCGTAGACCTCGGCCAGCGCGCGCAGCTGGGAGTTGCTGGCGAAGGCCAGGTCCACCCGGCTGGCGGTCCACCTGAGCTCTCCGGTGGCGCGGTCGCGACCCTCGAAGGCCTCCTCATCCTCGCCGGTCGGCTGCCACTCGGTGGCCATGTCCGTCAGGGACACGAAGAAATCGTTGCTCAACACGCCGGGCCGGTCGGTCAGGACGCCCAGCTGCGAGCCGCCGTGGCCTGCGCCGAGCACTCGCAGGCCGCCCACCAGCACGGTCATCTCCGGCGCTGTCAGGGTCAGCAGCTGCGCGCGATCCACCAGCAGGTGCTCGGCGCGGCGGCCCGCACCCGCGCCCGCACCGAGGTAGTTGATGAACCCGTCGGCGAGCGGCTCCAGCACCGCGAACGCCTCCACGTCGGTCTGCTCCTGGGTGGCATCGGTCCTTCCCGGCGTGAACGGAACCTCCACCTCGACGCCCGCCTCGCGGGCGGCCCGCTCGACGGCGGCGCAGCCGCCCAGCACGATCACGTCGGCGAGCGAGACCATCTTGCCGCCCTCATGGGCGGCGTTCCACTCCTGCTGGATCTTCTCCAGGGCTCCCAGCACCGCGGCCAGGGCCGCCGGCTCATTGACCTCCCAATCCTTCTGCGGTGCTAGCCTGACACGTGCCCCGTTGGCGCCGCCGCGCTTGTCGGTCCCGCGGAAGCTCGACGCGGAGGCCCACGCGGTGCGCACCAGCTGAGAGACGCTCAACCCGGAATCGAGTATCGCGCTCTTGAGCTGCGCGGCCTCCGCCGGGCCGATCGGCTCATGGTCGAGAGCCGGCACCGGGTCCTGCCAGATCTGCGGCTCGGCCGGCACCAGCGGCCCGAGATAGCGGCTGATCGGGCCCATGTCACGGTGCGTGAGCTTGAACCAGGCCTTCGCGAACGCTTCGGCGAACTGGTCCGGATTCTCGTGGAAGCGCCGCGAGATCGGCTCATAGATCGGATCCATCCGCAGGGCCAGATCGGTCGTCAGCATCACCGGCGGATGCCTGCGGCTCGGATCGTGAGCATCCTCCACCGCATCGGCGGCCGCCCCGTCCTTCGGCACCCACTGCCACGCGCCGGCCGGACTCTTGGTCAGCTCCCACTCATGCTCGAAGAGCGTCGCAAAGAAGCTGCCGTCCCACTCGATCGGGCTCGGCGTCCAGGCGCCCTCCAGGCCGCTCGTGATCGCATCGCCGCCGACGCCAGAGCCGAAGCTGCTCTTCCAGCCGAGACCCACCTGCTGCAACGGCGCGGCCTCGGGCTCCGGGCCCATGTGATCCTCGGTTGCTGCGCCATGAGTCTTGCCGAACGTGTGCCCGCCGGCCACCAGCGCGACGGTCTCCTCGTCGTTCATCGCCATCCGGCGGAACGTCTCCCTGATGTCCACCGCCGCCGCCAGCGGATCCGGGTTGCCGTTCGGGCCCTGCGGGTTGACATAGATGAGCCCCATCTGAACGGCGCCGAACGGCTCCGCCAGATCGCGCTCGCCGCTGTAGCGCTCGTCTGCCAGCCACGTCGCCTCATCGCCCCAGTTGACGTGTTCGGCCTCATAGACGTCCTCACGCCCACCGCCGAAGCCGAACGTGTGAAAGCCCATCGACTCCAGCGCGCAGTTGCCGGCGAGCACCATCAGGTCGGCCCAGGAGATCCTGCGCCCATACTTCTTCTTGACCGGCCACAGCAGCCGCCGCGCCTTGTCCAGGCTCGCATTGTCAGGCCAGCTGTTCAGCGGGGCGAAGCGCTGTTCGCCCGACCCCGCGCCCCCGCGCCCGTCGCTGATCCGGTAGGTGCCGGCGCCATGCCAGGCCATCCGGACGAAGAGCGGCCCGTAGTGGCCCCAGTCGGCCGGCCACCACTCCTGCGACTCGGTCATGAGCGCCGCCAGATCGCGCCTCACCGCCTCCAGATCGAGGCTGACGAACTCCGCGGCGTAGTCGAAGCCCGGCCCCATCGGATCGCCGGCCGGCGGCTGCTGGTGGAGAACGCTCAGGTCGAGCCGGTCGGGCCACCAGTCGCGGTTGGTCCTGCCGACGGCGCCCGCGACCGGGCATCTGCTCTTGCTCTCCACGTTCTCAGCTCCTTCTCACACGCTTGTCTGGCACGGGCATCTCTGCGGGAGCAGTGGAGGTTAATGCGGCCGGCGCAGAAGTGCGTGGCTCGCTCCCGCAGCGCCACCCGCGGTGAGACCGCCGCCGCCGCGCCGCCGGCTCACTCCTGCAGCGCCGCCCGCGGCGAGACGCCCGCCGCCGCCCGGCCCGGGATCGCTATCACCGCGAGCGCCGTGGCGGCGAAGATCGCGACGGTGATGAGCGCCTGCGCCGGCGCGGCGGAGAAGGGGGCGGGAAAGCCCGTGGAGAGCTGGAGGTAGCGGCTGGCCAGGGCGTGGCCGCCGACGCCCAGCAGCGCTCCCAGCAGGCAGCCGGCCGCCACCGTCGCCGCGCTCTCGATCAGCACGGCCCCCCACAGCTGGCCGCCGGTGTAGCCCTGCACCTTCAGCGATGCCAGCCGGCGGCGGCGCTGCCAGATCGCGGCGGCAAGGGCGGCGGCGACGGCAAGGGCGGCGGCGACCGTGAGCACGAGAGAGATCTCCTGCAGGGTGCGCAGCCCCTGCCGGGCGCTGCCTTCGCTCAGCGCGATGCGCTGGGCGGCGGTGCGCACATCCAGGCCGGGATAGGAGGCGGCCAGGGCGCCCCGGACGGCGGCTGCGCCTCGGGCCGCACTGACGCCCGGCTTCAGCGCCACCTCCAGCGCTGCGGCCTGCCGCCCTCCGAAGAGCCGGTCGTATTCGGCGGCGCCGATCGTGATCGTGCCGGGCGGCCAGCCGGAGTTGGACAGGATCGCCGCGACCCGCAGCCGATGCGGGCCGGACGGGGTCGGCATCGCGAACGCGGAGCCGACATGCAGATCCTCTTCGGCCGCGAAGCGGGATGAGATGGCGGCGGAGCCGCCCGCGGCGAGCTGGTGGGTGGCCTCGACGAGATTGCCATGCAGCAGCTGGCTCGCTTCCAGGAGGCTGCCGTCCGCGGCGGGTCTGCCTCGCAGCCACATCCGCCGCTGGCCGAGGTCGATCAGTCCGCCGTGATAGACCCGCACCGCAGCCACGCCCGGCGCCCTGGCGGCCGCGGCGGCCGGGCCGGAGGCGGCGAAGGAGCCGATGTTGAACACGTCGCGGCCGGCCGTCACCCACACCGGCGCCGTCGCGAAGTACTGCCTGGTCGCCTGCCCGATCCCCGCCAGCAGGTCCTGGCGGGCGCCGCCGATCGCGACCCCTCCGAAGACTGCGAGGGCGACCGTCGCGCTGAGCGCCACCGATCTGACGCTGACCGCGCGCAGCTCTCCGATCGCCACGATCAGCGCGGGGGAGCGCACCGCAGCGGCGATCTTGGGCAGCGCCGCGCAGATCCGCAGCGCCACGGGCGTGAGGCAGATGGCGCTCAGCGCGAGGAGCACGCCGGAGAGGACGGTCAGGCTCGGCGCCGCCAGCGCGATGGCGATCGCCGCAGCGATCAGGACGACGCCACACGCGCCGAGGCGCGCCTGCGTCGCGCCGGGCTGTGATGCGCCGGCTGCCGTTGCTGATCGTCGGCCTGGCGCTGCTGGCGGCAGTAGGCGGCTATGCGCTGCAGCGTGCGCAGCAGACGCCGTCCGCCAATGCGCCTGCGGTCGCTGGTATCAC
>DAHVAB010000174.1 GCA_027314825.1 Solirubrobacterales bacterium | reverse complement strand
GGCCGCCGCCGTTGGCGAGCGGCTCCAGCTCCTGGAAGACGCCCTTGCCGAACGTGTGCGTCCCGACGACCTTCGCCCGTTTGTGATCCTGAAGGGCCGCGGTCACAATCTCCGCCGCCGAGGCGGTCGAGCGGTCGACAAGCACGACCATCGGGATCGAGGCGGGGATCGCGCCGCCCAACGCGTGCAGGACGATCGTGGGGGTGGCACGGCCGCGCATCGTCACGATCACGCCCTTCTCGATGAACAGGCTCGCGATCCGCTGCGCTTCGCTGACCAGCCCTCCGCCATTTCCCCGCAGGTCGAGCACCACGCCCCTGGCGCCTTCCCGCAACAGCGTGTGCACGGCTTCCGCGACTTCCGCATGCGCGCCTTCGCTGAAGGCGGCCAGGTAGACCCAGCCGATCTTCTTGCCGGACACGGTCCGCATCTGGGAGGCGACGATCGGGGTGACGATCGTCTCCCGGGTGATCGTGAAGGTCTTGACAGAGCCGGCCCGGCTCACCTGCAGCATCACGTCGGTGCCGGGCGGCCCCTTGATCAGCGAGACGGCCTTCGCGAGCGAGACCCCCTTCAGCGGGGTGGCGCCCACCTTCACGATCACATCGCCTTCCTTCAGGCCCGCGCGGGCCGCCGGCGAGTGGTTGAAGACGTGCAGGATCCGCAGGCCGGCCGCATCGGGCTTGATCGTCACGCCGATCCCGGTGAACGTCGCAGGCTCCTCGAAGCCTTTGTATTCGCGCGGGCTCAGATAGATCGAATAGGGATCGTGGAGGCTCGCCACCATCCCGGAGACCGAGGCGCGTTCCAGCGAGCCCCTTTCCACCGGCCGGTAGTAGTCGTGGCTGACCGTGTCGATCGCTTCGGCGACCAGCGCGCTCCTTTCCCCTCCCACGAACGCGCTGCGCATGAAGCCCGGCAGGTCTTCCGGATGCCCGCCCAGGAAGAGCCCGAGCGCGAGCAGGCCGAGCACCGCCACGACGGCGGCGGCTGCCAGGGTGTATGGGCGGCGGGGCGAGCGCATCGCCCACAGAGACTATTGTGCAGAGCGATGGCAACCGTCACCTCCTCCGTGCTGCCGGGAAACGGGCTGCCGCTGCACCGGATCGCGCTGCCCGGCACGCGGGCGCTGACGGTGCTCCTCGCCTTCGACGCGGGCGCCCGCACCGAGCGCGAGAGCGAGAACGGGATGGCCCACTTCCTGGAGCACCTGGTCTTCAAGGGCGGCGAGAAGTATCCGACCCACCGTGACATCAACGAGACCGCGGAGCGGATCGGCGGCGTGCTGAACGCCTACACAAGCCAGGATCTCGTCGCCTTCCACATCACGGTCCGCGCCGAGGCGGCCCCGGAGGCGATCGACCTGCTCACCGACTTCGTCGCCCGGCCGGCGCTCGATTCGCAGCAGCTGGAGCGCGAGCGGGGCGTCGTGATCCAGGAGATCAACCGCGCCTACGACCAGCCCTCCACGGTCGCCGAGTACCTGATCGACAGGGCCGCCTTCGGCGAGCACCCGCTCGGGCGGACCGTGCTCGGGCCGGAGGAGAGCCTGCGCAGCTTCGAGCGCGATGCGATCGTCTCCTTCCGCCAGCGACGGTGGTCGCCCGCGCGGGGCGGCGCCTTCCTGGCCGGCAATCTCGAACATCTCCCTGCGGATGAGGATTTGGATGAGATGTTGGGTCGCTTCGTGGCTTTCCCTGAGCCGGAGCCATACTCGGCGGCGCCGGGCTTCGAGCCGCAGACCCTCGTCGAGCGGCGGGAGACCAACCAGTCCCACCTGCGGATGATCTACCGCCCGGACGTGACCGTCACCGACATTCGCCAGCGCGCCGCGCTCGGCATCTACTCCACGCTGCTCGGCGGCTCGATGAGCTCGCGCCTCTTCGAGGAGATCCGGGAGAAGCGCGGCCTCTGCTACTCCGTCTACGCCTTCGAGCACTGCTTCTCGGACATCCCGATCCTGCAGCTGGGATCGGGGCTCGACTCCAGCAAGTGCGTGGAGGCATACAGGCGGATGCGCGAGATCGTCTGCGAGCTGCGCGTCGACGGGCCCACCGAGCAGGAGGTGGAGCGGGCCCGCTCCTACGCCGCCGGACGGCTCGTGCTCGCCTTCGAGAACACGGGCGCTGTCGCCCGTCATGCCGCCACCCGCTCGATCGTGAGCGGCTCGCCGATCGACCCGGATGCGGCGATCGCGGAGCTCGACTCGGTCACTTTCGAGGAGGTCCGCGAGGTTGCCGCCGGCGTAGCCGACACGCTCGCGATCGCATGTGTCGGTCCCCACGATCCCGAGGAGTTCGACTGATGGCCACCGGTCTCGCAGAGCAGACCCGCAAGCTTGCCCATCGCACGCTCGAGAGCCCGATCGGCCCGCTGCTGATCGCGGCCACGCCGGCGGGGCTGGTGCGGATCGCCTTCGCCGGCGAGGGCGAGGACGAGGAGCAGGTGCTCGCCGAGCTGGCCGAGCGGATCGGTCCGGGCACGCTGAACGCCCCGGGCGCGCTGGACGCCCCGGCGACGCTCGAGCTTGCCGCGCGCCAGCTGGATGAGTACTTCGCCGGCGGCCGCAGGATCTTCGATCTGCCGCTCGACCTGCAGCTCGCGCGCGGCTTCCGCCTGACGGTGCTCGAAGCGATGGCCAAGATCCCATACGGCGAGACCGTAAGCTACGCCGCGCTCGCAGCCGCGACCGGCAGGCCGCACGCCGTGCGCGCCGTCGGCACCGCGTGCGCGACCAATCCGCTGCCGATCGTCATCCCCTGCCACCGGGTGCTGCGAAGCGACGGGAGCCTCGGCGGCTACGGCGGCGGCCTCGACGCCAAGCGAGTGCTGCTCGCGCTTGAGGCCGGCTGAGCACAACGGCGCAACCACGACGGCGGCGCCTCGACAGAAAGCAAGCGCGCTGCTCGCGCTGGAGGCCGCCTGAGCGCAACGGCGCCGCGTCGCCGCCGCGCCTCTCTCAGCCGATCGCGACCATCCGGTCGATCGGCACCCGTGCCGCGACCGCGATCTCCTCGGGCACCTTCACCTCGTAGCGACCATCGCGCAGGCTCTCCAGCAGCTTCGGCAGAGTGATCATCTTCATGAACTCGCAGGTCGCCTCCGGATTCGCGGGCACGAAGCTCACGTCGGGCGCCGCCATCCGCAGCGGGTGCAGCATTCCCACCTCGGTCGCCACCACGGCCTCGCGCCGCTCCGACGGCTGCGGCTCCGCCTGCGCCCGCTGCTCCGCCTCCCGGGCGTAGGAGAGCATGCCGCCCGTGGAGAGCATCCGCACATCCTCCGCCTCCAGGTCGCCGGAGGCCACATACTCCATGATGCTGGTCGTGCAGCCGCACTCCGGATGTATGAGGAAGTCGGCGTCCGGGTGCGCGGCGCGGGTGCGCTGGATGTCAGATGGCCTGATCCCCGCATGCACATGGCACTCCCCGTCCCAGACGTGCATCGGCCGGCCGAGGCTCTTCTCCACATAGGAGCCGAGCCACATGTCCGGGCCGAACAGGATCTCCGTATCCGGCCCGTGCTGCTCGTAGATGTGGCTCACCACGGCCACGGCGTTCGACGAGGTGCAGCAGTAGTCGGTGAGCGCCTTCACCTCCGCGGAGGTATTCACATACATCACGACGACCGCGCCGGGATGCTGCTCCCTCCACGCCCGCAGCTGATCGGCGTCGATCGTGGAGGCCAGCGAGCAGCCGGCGTTCACGTCGGGGATCAGGACCGTCTTCTCGGGACAGAGAACCGATGCGGTCTCCGCCATGAAGTGCACACCGCAGAAGACGATCGTCTGCTGCTCGGCGGCAGCCGCCCTGCGGGAGAGCCCGAGCGAGTCCCCGACGAAGTCGGCGACATCCTGGACCTCCGGGACCTGGTAGTTGTGGGCGAGGATCACCGCATCCCGCTCGGCGGCCAGGCGGCGCACATCCGCCTGCATCTCCGCGATCTCATCGGCGGAGAGCGCCGGCGCCGCAGCCGCCGTCGGTGCCATCGGCAGGTTCATCAGAGCGCTTCCAAGATCATCGAGAGGTCCAGCGCCGGCGCGGAATGCGTGAGCGCGCCGAGCGATATGAAGTCTACCCCGGTCTCGGCGATCTCCCGGATGCTCTGCAGGCTCACTCCTCCGCTCGCCTCCAGGCGGGCGCGGCCGGCGACCTGTGCGACCGCCGCGCGCAGCTCCTCCAGGCTCATGTTGTCGAGCAGCAGCCGCGGCGCCCCGGCCGCCAGCGCCTCATCTATCTCCGCCCGGTCGCGCACCTCCACCTCCAGCGTGTCCGCGAGCTGCGGCGCGGCGGCACGGGCCAGCGCGACCGCCTCGGCGATCCCGCCGGCGGCGGCGATGTGGTTCTCCTTGATGAGGATCGCGTCAAACAGCCCGAACCGGTGGTTGCTCGCGCCGCCGGCCGCGACGGCCGCCTTCTCCAGCGCGCGCAGGCCGGGAGTGGTCTTGCGCGTGTCGAGCACCTTCGCGCCAGTACCCTCCACGGCTTCCGAGGCGAGCGCCGCCATCGTGGCCACCCCCGAGAGGTGGCAGAGAAAGTTGAGCGCGGTACGCTCGCCGGAGAGCAGCGCTCTCGCCGATCCTTCGATCGACATCACCGGGCCGCCGCCCTGTCGCCAGCGGCCCTCGCCCGCCAGCCGTTGGCAGCGCACCCCCGGGTCGAGCAGCCGGAAGGCTGTCTCCGCCACCGCCAGGCCGTAGACGGCGCCCGGCGCCTTCTGGGTGATCATCGCGCTCGCACGGGCATCCGCTGCCACCGTCGCCTCGGTGGTCAGGTCGCCGGAGCCGATGTCCTCGGCCAGCGCCCGTTCGGTCAGCTCCCGCAGGTCCGCCTTGGCCAGGACGCTCATCCCGCCAGGATATGCGCACGGCGATGCGCACGGCGGCGGGAGCGCGTGCGCAGGCGCCCGGTCAGGGGCCGCAGCAGGCGCCCGGTCAGGGGCCGCAGCAGCCGCCCGGTCAGGAGCTGGCGCCGGCCGCCGCGCGCAGCAGGTGCGCGCGCACGAACGCGTCCAGATCGCCGTCCAGCACCCGCTGCACGTCGCCCGCCTCCTGCCCGGTGCGATGGTCCTTGACCAGCGTGTAGGGATGCAGCACGTAGGAGCGGATCTGCGAGCCGAAGTTCACATCCTGCGCCTCGCCCTTCTCACGCGCGATCTCCGCCTGGCGTTCGCGCTCCTGTCGCTCCAGCAGCTTCGCTCTGAGCATCCCCATCGCGGTCGCCCTGTTCGCGGACTGGGAGCGCTCGTTCTGGCACTGCACGACGATCCCGCTCGGGCGGTGGGTGATCCGCACCGCCGAGTCGGTCTTGTTCACATGCTGGCCTCCGGCGCCGGAGGCTCGGTAGGTGTCGACCTGCAGATCGTCGTCTGAGATCTCGATCTCCCCCGACTCCTCCACCACGGGCGCGACCTCGACCCCGGCGAAGCTCGTCTGCCGGCGATGGGCCGAGTCGAAGGGCGAGAGGCGCACCAGCCGGTGCACGCCGCGCTCCGCGCCGAAGAGGCCATACGCGTTCTCCCCGGCCACCCTGAACGTCGCCGACTTGATGCCCGCTTCCTCGCCGGCGCTCACCTCCAGCAGCTCCACCGCGAAGCCGCGACGCTCCGCCCACCGCATCTCCATCCGCAGCACCATCTCCGTCCAGTCCTGCGCGTCGGTGCCGCCTGCGCCCGCATTCACGCTGACCAGCGCGTCGCCGGCGTCATACCGTCCGGAGAAGAGGCGCTGCTCCTCCAGCGCGGCCAGACGCCCCTCCACCGAGGCGAGGTGCTCGTCCAGCTCGCCGGCGAGCGAGTCGTCCTCCTGCGCCATCTCCGCGAGCGCCTGCAGATCCTC
>DAHVAB010000173.1 GCA_027314825.1 Solirubrobacterales bacterium | reverse complement strand
GGCCGCGACCATCAACAGGCCGATCAGGAACCGGCCGGAGAACGGGCTGATCGAGGCGAGGATCCCCTCCACGACCACCACGATCCCGAGCACGGCCAGCGCGGCCGAGAGCATCACGGTGCCTGCGCGTCGCACACGTCGAGGGGTCATCTACAGCAGCTCCTGCCGGCGCATCGCTCTGAGCTTAGTGAGGCAGCCATGCCGGACCGGCGCCGGGGCCGGAGGCCGGCATGGCCGCGCGGGCCTCACTACTTGATCAGCGGGATGATGAGGATCGCGACGATGTTCGCGACCTTGATCATCGGGTTGATGGCGGGGCCGGCGGTGTCCTTGAACGGGTCGCCGACCGTGTCGCCTGTCACCGAGGCGGCGTGGGCCTCAGAGCCCTTGCCGCCGAAGGCGCCGTCCTCGATCAGCTTCTTCGCGTTGTCCCA
Organism: Solirubrobacterales bacterium; assembly: GCA_027314825.1. Classification (GTDB taxonomy): domain Bacteria; phylum Actinomycetota; class Thermoleophilia; order Solirubrobacterales; family Solirubrobacteraceae; genus Palsa-744. The sequence continues at coordinate 5,415 of DAHVAB010000173.1, read as the reverse complement.
TGCGCCGCCGCCGGCGGTCATCAGGATCGCCATGAACAGGCCGACGACGATCACGCCTATGAGCAGGCCGCCGAGCAGCTGCGTGTCGATGAGACCGACGATCACGGTGAGCACGATCGGCAGCAGCGAGGGCAGGATCATCTCTCGCTGGGCGGTCTTGGTCACGATGTCGACGCAGGTCGCATAGTCCGGCTCTTCGGTGCCCTCCATGATCCCGGGGCGCTCCCGGAACTGACGCCGAACCTCCTCGAAGTCCGCCCCACCCGCCCTGCCGACCGCATCGATCGACAGCGACGCGAACAGGCAGACCATCAGCCCGCCGATCAGCAGGCCGATCAGCACCGGTGGTTCGTTGATGCCGAACGAGAGATTGACGGCGGTGCCGCCGTGAGCCGCGAGTTCCTGGCGGAACCCTGCGAACAGGACGACCGCGGCGAGCGCGGCGGAGCCGATCGCGTAGCCCTTGGTCACGGCCTTGGTCGTGTTGCCGACGGCGTCCAGCGGGTCTGTCACGTTGCGCACCTCCTCGGGGAGGTCGGCCATCTCGGCGATGCCGCCCGCGTTGTCGGTGATCGGCCCGAAGGCGTCGAGCGCGACGATCAGGCCCATCAGCGACAGCTGGCCCATCACCGCGACGCCGATGCCGTAGATGCCGGTCGTGCCGCCGCCCGCGAGCTTCCAGGCGCCGAAGATGCCGAGCGCGATCACGATCGCGGGCAGAGCGGTCGCCTGCAGCCCTGAGCCGAACCCCTGGATGATGTTGGTCGCATGCCCGGTGATCGACGCCTTCGCCGTCTTCTTCACGGGCGAGAAGCGCGTCGAGGTGTAGTAGTCGGTGATCAGGAAGAGCAGCCCGGTCACCCCGATGCCGATCAGCGCGCAGAGGTAGAGGTGAAGCCAGCCCGGCGCGCTGCCCGTCGCGCTGCTGAAGTGCAGGCCGTTCATCAGCCAGTAGGTGATCGGCGCGAACGCGGCCGCTGCGAGCACGCCGGAGACGATCAGTCCCTGGTAGAGCGCGCGCTCGACGTTGCCCGTCTTCGTGCGCACCGCGAAGGTGCCGATGATCGAGGCGATCAGCGCGACGCCGCCGAGCACCAGTGGGTAGAGCGCCACCTGGGTGGCGTTGGTGAAGGTGAGCACACCGAGCAGCATCACGGCGACCGCTGTGACGGCATAGGTCTCGAACAGATCGGCCGCCATCCCGGCGCAGTCCCCGACGTTGTCGCCGACGTTGTCGGCGATCGTCGCAGGGTTGCGCGGATCGTCCTCGGGGATACCAGCCTCGATCTTGCCGACGATGTCCGCGCCGACGTCGGCCGCCTTCGTGAAGATGCCGCCGCCGAGCCGCGCGAATATCGAGATCAGCGAGCCCCCGAAGCTCAGTCCGATCAGAGCGTCGACAGCCGTCTTCTGACTGTCCCCGAAGGCCAGGGTGAGCAGACCGTAGTAGCCGGCCAGGCCGAGCACCGCCAGCCCGGCGACGAGCAGGCCCGTGATCGCGCCGCCGCGGAAGGCGACGCTGAGCGCCTTGGAGACACCGCTGCGAGCAGCCTCCGCCACCCGCGCGTTCGCCCGCACCGACACGTTCATGCCGATGTAGCCGGCGGCGCCGGAGAGAATGCCGCCGATCGCGAAGCCGACGGCGACGGCGATGTTCTGGAGGAAGATCAGGAGCACGAATAGGACGATCCCCACTCCGGCGATCGTCGTGTACTGCCGGTTCAGGTAGGCGCTCGCGCCCTCCTGCACCGCACGCGAGATGCTGCGCATCCGCTCATTGCCCGGCGAGAGGCTCAGCAGTGAGCGTGTCGTCAGGAGGCCGTAGACAACCGCGCAGGCGGCACATACAAGGGCGACGACGATCCCATGGTTCGTCAGGAAGCTGCTCAAGAGACTCCTCCGCAATCAGTTTGAGGTGCGGCGCGATGACGCTCGCGCGCACTTTGTGGGCCAAGCGCGAGCCGCTGCGGCGTCGCGCGTAGCGCAAAAGCGGGCGCAGTGTATCGTGGCAGCCGGCGCGAAGTTGACTCGTTAGTGTTGACCGGCGGCGGACTGCCGCCGGACTGCCGGCCTCTAGCGGCCGGGCACCCAGAGACGGCCGCTGGACTCGGCCGGTCCCGGCCCGCGCTGCGAGTCGGGGCGATCCTCGCTCGCGGGTTGCCCCGGCTGACCGGGTTGCCCCGGCTGACCGGGTTGCCCCGGCTGACCGGATTGGCCCGGCTGACCGGGTTGCCCCGGCTGACCGGGTTGCCCCGGCTGACCGGATTGCCCCGGCTGACCTGGTTGCGCCGGCGGGCCCGATTGCCCCGGCGCCGTCGCGCCGCCCTCGGACCGATCGCCGCCGCTCGCCGCCTGCCCGCCGCCCACCGTCTGAACGAGCTGCGCGTAGGCCATCTGCATCTGGGAAAGCGCGTCGCGCATCGGGCGGGTGTTGGCGGCGCCGATCCGCCGCTCCGCGATCGGCAGGAGCGCCCGCACGGCGTCGATCGCGTCGCGAACCTGCTCGAGGTCGCGGTCGGCCTCCGTGCCGGCGGCCAGGCCGAGCCTGCGCCCGCCGATCCCGATCAGCGACGCTGCCGCCTGCAGCACCATCTCCGTGCTGCCGATCCGGCTGAGCTGCTCTTCGTAGGCGCGGATCTCCTCCTCGCTCGGCTGATCGGCAGCCGTGCTCGTGCTCATACGGTCACCTCCTGTGCATATGTCTGTCTGGTCTCGGCGACGGTCGCGGCGTAGACCTCCTCGCGGCTGGCGCCGGCGGCGATCATCGCCCGCTGGCGTTGAGCCCCGTTGCGCTCCGGGAGGACCGGGTCGATCCCGAGCTCGGCGCGGACCGGCGCGCTCCAGCGCAGCAGCCGATCCGCGATCGCGGCCGCCGGATACTCCACACCCGCCTCGAAGTCGACCATCCGCCCGTCGAGGCCGTGCCTGATCGCGCGCCACATGTTCTCCTCGATCAGCCTTCCCGGCAGCGGCCGCTGCGGCGCTCCTTCGTCCACGTCCCGCGCTGCCTGCGCGATGCAGGCGACGATCAGCGATGCGAGCGCCTCCGAGTCGGCGCCGGAGCTCTGCGCGTCGCAGATCCGCACCTCCACGGTGCCGAACGCGAAGTGCGGGCGCACCGACCACCATACCTGCGTGAACTCCACGATCGAGCGGGTGCGCACCAGCAGGTCGATGTAGCTGCGGAAGGCCGCCCAGGAGCCGAATGCATCGGGCACGCCGCAGCGCGGGAAGCTGCGCGTGAACGTCTGGGTGCGCGCGGAGTGAAGGCCCGAGTCCCGCCCGTCGATGTAGGGCGAGTTGGCCGACACCGCCAAGAGCAGCGGCAGCAGCTCGCGCATCCGGTCGCACACCTTGATCGCCCGGTCGGCGCCGCGGATGCCGACGTGGACGTGAAGGCTGAAGGTGTTGTTGCGAGCCGCCACGTACTGCAGGCCGTCCGCCACACGCCGGTAGTGCTCGGTGTCGATCACGGTCTGACTGCGGTAGTCGGCCCACGGATGAGTGCCGGTGGCGCCGAGCGCGACGCCCTCGGACTCGGCGAGCGCGAAGAGGCGCCGGCGGCGGTCGCGCTGGCGGGAGATCGCGTCGGCGAGATCCTCGCCGCGGCCGGAGACGATCTCGATCTCCGAGGAGATCAGCTCGCCGGTGATCGCCTCCTCGAGCGGGCGGTCGCTCAGCGCCGCCTGCGAGCGCAGGCGCTCGAAGGCGTCGATGAGGTCGAGGTCGGCGCGATCGAGGATCGCGAACTCCTCCTCGATGCCGACCGTCAGATCCTGGGAACCGGCGAAGCGCTCCTCGGCGAGGTCGAGGTCGAGGCTTGTCTTCTCGTCACTCTCCACGGCCAACCTGCCGCTCAGGTCAGGTAGAAGTACAGCGCATAGAGAAGGTCGACGGCGGGGCTTGAGGTGTGGACCGTCACGTCGGGGGGCACTCCGAGCAGGGCGTCGGAGTAGTTGAAGATGATCTTCACGCCGGCGCCGACGAGCTGGTCGGCGAGCGCCTGGGCGGCGGCGCCCGGCACGGCGAGCACTCCGACCACGATCTCCTCGTCCTCCACCACGGCGCTCAGCTCGTCGACGTGACGGATGATCTGGGCGCCGATGCTCGCGCCGATCTTGGAGGCGTCCGCATCTAGGATCGCGACCACCTTGAAGCCGTGGTCGGCGAAGATGTCCGAGGAGGCGATCGCCTGACCGAGATGGCCGGCCCCGATCAGCACGATGTTGTGCTGCCCGGCCGTCCTGAGGATCTTGCGGATCTGGGAGACGAGCGCCTCCACGTTGTAGCCGACTCCCCGCTTGCCGAACTTGCCGAACCCGGAGAGGTCGCGGCGGATCTGGGTGGAGTTGACGTGGGTGTAGTCGGAGAGCTCCTGTGAGGAGATCGTCTCCTTGCCCATCTTCTTGGCCTGGGTGAGGACCTGGAGGTAGCGCGACATCCGGGCGGCGACGCCCAGCGAGAGCCGGTCTGCGGCAGCGGCGGCGATGTCGCCGTCGCGCGTCGCGGTCAGCGATCCGCCGATCATCTCCGGATTGGCCATTGACGTGACTCTATCTGTTCGGTGGCGCCGTCCGGCCGGGGCCGTCCCGGTTGGGCGCAGCCCTCGCAAGCGTCTCCCGCAGCCCGGCCTCGCTCACTGTGTACTGGAAGGCCTCCACGCCGTCAACCTCGATCACCGGGATCCGGTCGAAGTAGGCGCGGTGCGTGCGCTCGTCGCATGTGATGTCGCACCGGCGCAGATCGAATGCCACGTCCCGGCGGACCCGTTCGATCACGGCGAGCGCGTCCTCGCAGAGGTGGCAGCCATCCTTGGTGTAGAGCGTGACGGTGCACATGGGCCCCGAGGCGGCGTCGCCATGTCGATCCCCTCCGGGCGCGGGGGCCGCCGGATCGGCCTGCCGGCCCGGTGCAGGGACGGCCGGAACGGCCTGCCGGCCCGGTGCAGGGACGGCCGGAACCGCCTGCCGGCCGGGCGCGCGGGCGCCGCCTGCGCCACGGCTCACCGTGTCCTCTCCCCCGTCGCGTAGGCGTCGAGCGAGAGGTAGTCAGGGTAGGCGAGCGCCTCGGTGAAGCGCGCCGCGCTCGCGATCATCGCCGCGTTGTCCGTGCACAGCGAGCGGTCGGGGATATGGACCGCATCCCCCAGCAGCTGCAATCGGGCGCGCAGGGGACCATTGGCCGCGACACCGCCGCCGACGGCAAGTCGGCAGATCCCACTCCGATCGAGCGCCCGCTCGGTCCGCTCGGCGAGGCTCTCCACGATCACCGCCTGGTAGGAGGCGGCCAGGTCGGCAGCACGCAGTTGCGACTCCTGGTCTCCGAGCTCGCGCAGCCGGTAGAGGAGGGCCGTCTTTATGCCGGCGAAGGAGAAGTCCAGGCCCTCGGCGAAGGCTCGGCCCCGGCCTCCGCGCC
>DAHVAB010000172.1 GCA_027314825.1 Solirubrobacterales bacterium | reverse complement strand
GGCGGTGCCGAGGATGCTCGCCGTGGCGGCGGGAACGATCGCGCCGAGCTGGTGACCCAGCCTGCGAGGATCGAGGACCGCACGTAGATGCTCGGCGCCCGCGTCGCGCAGCGCCCGTAGCCGCCCTCCGTGACGCCGATCTCCACCATCTGCCCTGCGGCGAGCGCCAGCAGCGGGCCGCCGCTGTCGCCCTCGCAGGTGCCGGTCGCATACGCATGCGGATCGATCGTGCACAGCTCGCCGAGCGGACGCAGCTCCGGCGCGGCGCCTTCGCACCAGCTCACGCTGCGCACGACGGTGGGGGCCCACCGCAGTGAGCTGGTCACTTCGCTCTGATCGAAATGCATGTCCCCCCAGCCTGCGATCAGCGCGCGCTGCCCGTCCGCCCACAGCGACGGTTCCGATGGCCGCGCAAGCCGGATCGCCGGGGCCGTCGTCCGCGTGGAGAGCACCAGCAGCGCGGCGTCCCCGTAGTCTTCGCGCGGGCCGCTGAACTGGTAGGAGGGATACACGAGCACGCGGGAGACGCCGAGCACCTGGCCCTGCTGGCTTCGCCATTCGGTGTCGCCGGTGACCACGCGGAACCCTGCCGGCTCCTCGGCTTTGCCGGTAACCGGGTCGACGACACAGTGTGCCGCCGTGAGCACCAGGTTCGGCGCGACGACCGTGCCGCTGCAGACGGCCCATTCTTCACTGTCGGAGTAGGCCACGAACGCCATCCATGGGAACATTCCCGCCGCCGCACGGTGGCCGCCGACGATCGAGGCTTTCGTTCGCATGAGCGCTTCCATGGGATTCTGAGTGGGGGCGCCGCGCCGGCCGTGTGCTGCCGGCACCCGCCAGCCGGCGGTGACGCCCGCGTGCGCCGATGCGCTGCGGCCAGCGCGAGCGAGCGCGCTGTGCGTGAGCAGAAGGCTCAAGAAGAGCCCCGCCATGAGCGCCGTTCCGAGCTTGCGCAGCACCATAGTGAATGGTCTCGGCAGCCCGGCACAGCCTTCGATCCGGACGCTTCCTCACATCCGACGCGGCAGATGCGAAGGGGCGCTGCGGGGTCGGCCCGTTTGAGCCGGCTCGAGAGGAGGATGCCAGCCGCCCGTGGGGCAGACGAGACGGGCGACGATCGTTTGTCTCCTGCACCCAGGGGTAGCACTCATGCAGCGAATTGACAGGAGGCTCATCATGGTTGCGCTCATTGTCTTGCTGCTCGTATTGGCTGTCTTCGGCGGACTCGGATTCGCCGCCCATGTGCTGTGGATCGTGTTGCTGGTAGCCCTTGCGCTGTGGCTGCTCGGCTTCCTGGTCGGCGGAGTCGATGCCGGCCTCGGGCGGCGGCGCTGGTATCGCTGGTAGCGCGCATGCCAGGCCTGTTGGCGCCTGCGAGGCCTGTTGGCGCCTGCGAGGCCTGTTGGCGCCTGCGAGGCCTGTTGGCGTCTGGCGCCTGGCCTGTTGGCGCCCGTCTGCCCCGCTGGAGCCGTCTGAGCCGTCCGTAGAGGGACGTCCGTCTGTAGAGGGACGTCCCTCTACAGGGGACGTTGTCCCCGCCGGGTGTCTAATCGAGGCTTCGCAGCCACCGAAGCGTGGCCCGCATCCCATCCTCGTAGCCGACCCGCGGCTCCCAGCCGAGCAGCTCCCGCGCCTTGGAGTTGGCGAAGCTCTGGTCGCGGCCCATCACCTGCACCGCCTGGCGGGAGAGCAGCGGCCGCGTGCGAAGGCGCGTCGCCCTGCGCAGCGCCCGGTAGCCGTGCTCCATCGAGAAGCCGAGCCCGCTTGCGAGCGGGTAGGGCATGCTCCACCGTGCGGGGGAGGCGCCGAGGCCGCGGGCGATGTCGTCGGTGAACTGCCTCCAGGTGACGGGAAGGCCGTCGGTCGCGTTGAACGCCTGCCCCGGGGCACGGTCGTGGTGGAGGCAGAGCGCCACCAGGTCGGCGAGGTTCTCGACGTATAGGAGCCCGGCGAGAGCGCGGCCGCCCCCGATCAGCAGCATGCTGCCGTTCGAGAGCGCGGCGGCGATCTCGCCGACGACGGCCGTCGAGCCGGGGCCGTAGACGGTGGCGGGGCGCAGCACGACCAGCTCGATGCCGGCGGCCGCCGCCAGCCGTTGAGCCTCCCGCTCGGCCATCAGCTTGGTCTGCGCGTACCAGTTGGAGAAGCGCGCGGCGGTGTGGGACTCATCGACCGTCCCGCCCGGGTGGCCATAGATGTCGGTGCTGCTGATCTGGATGAAGCGCTGCAGCGAGCCCGCCGCGATCGCGGCCTCCAGCAGGCTGCGGGTGCCGTGTACGTTCACTCGTTCGATCTCCGCGACGCTCGCCCAGTCGGAGACCAGCGCGCCGCAGTGGATCACGTGTGTAGAGCCGCGCGCGGCGGCGCTCAGCGTCTGCGGATCGGTCAGATCGCCCGCGACCGGCTCGGCCCCGCGGAGGGCGAGCGCCGTGGAGTCGGTGGCGGCCCGTACCAGGCATCGCACCCGGTGACCGTCCTCGAGCAGCCGCCGCGCCAGGTGTGAGCCGATGAAGCCGGTCGCGCCGGTGAGAAGAACGGTGTGCGGCCGCTCGCTCACCGGGCCGGCGGCTGGCGGCGCCTGATCGTCGAGGTCGCTATCTCGCGTACGACCGCCCAGTTCTTGCGCGCCCCGCTCTCGCAGTCGGTGAGCACGGCATCCAGCGCATCCAGGAACCTGGCCGCCTCGGTCTCCGAGAGCGTGAGCGGCGGCAGCAGCTTGATCACGTCGTTCTTGCCGGCGGCCATCGTGATGATGCCGTGGTCGCGGTGCAGGGGGATCACGACCAGCTGCGGGAAGAGCCCCTCGCTGGCCATCCGGATCGCCTGGGTGGAGAGGCGCGCGACCATGGATCTCGGAGGCTGCAGCTCGATCCCGATCATCAGCCCGGCGCCGCGCACCTCCCGGATCATCTCGTGGCGCTCGCGCAATTGCTCGATCCCGGCCCGCAGCAGCTCGCCGACGTCGGCGCAGTGCTCGACGAGGCGATCGCGCTCGATCACCCGCAGCGCGGCCAGCCCGGCCGCCATCGAGAGCCGGTTGCGGCCGTAGGTGGACTGGTGCACGTAGCAGCGCTCCAGGGTGCCGACCGCCCGCTGGTAGATCTCGCGCGTGGTGACCATCGCCGCGACCGGCATGTAGCCGCCGCTCAGCGCCTTGCCGACCAGCACGAAGTCGGGCTCCAGCCCTTCGCGCTCCAGCGCGAACCAGCAGCCGGTGCGCCCGAGGCCCGTCTGGATCTCGTCGATGATGAACATGGTCTTGTGGCGGCGGCAGAGCTCCTGCGCGGCGCGCAGGTAGCCCTCGGGCGGCAGCGCGACCGTGCGCCCCTGGATCGGCTCGACGATGAACGCGGCCACGTCGCGGGCTCGCAGCTCCCGCTCCAGGGCGTCCAGGTCGCCGAACGGCACGCGCGCGCAGCCGGGCAGCAGCGGGCCGAACCCCTCCTTGAAGAACTCGTCTCCGACCATCGAGAGCGGCCCGAAGGTGACACCGTGAAAGCTGCTCTCGCAGGAGATGAAGCGGGGCCGCCGGGTGGCGGCGCGCGCGAACTTCATCGCCGAGTCGACCGCCTCCGCGCCCGTGCTCGCGAAGAAGACGGCCTCCAGGCCCTCCGGCAGCCGCTGGCAGAGCTCCTCGGCGAGCATGCCGGCGAGCGGCGAGTAGTGGATCTGCACCCCGTCGATGAGATCGGAGTCGAGCACCGCCCGCAGCGCATCCCGCACGTCGGGATTGTTGTGTCCGAGGCTCGCGAACCCCTCCCCGGTATGGAAGTCGAGATGAGGGCTGCCGCCCGCGTCGTACAGGTGGGAGCCCTGCGCGGAGCGATAGTCCTCATCGAAGCCGAGGATCCTCAGCACGTCGACCAGCGAGCGGTCGAGATGCCGCGCGGCCAGCTCGAATGTCTCATCGGCGCGCGCGTGCGCGTCTGAGAGGATGCCGAGGCCGTCGACGCTCGGTTCGATCTGCGGCGAGTCGAGGCTCATGTGGCGGCGCACTCTACGGGTTTGGCGGGGCGCCGGAGCCACCGCGCGTCAGCCGCTGATCTCATCGAAGACCGCCGCCGCGCGGGTCGGGAGGACGAGCTGCCCGCAGCGGTGTAGGAGCCCGGCCCGCCGCAGCCGCTCGACGCTGTCGGCCGTCACGGGGCCGGGGCCGCCCAGCTCGCGCTCCAAGTCGTCGAGCGACCAGGCGCCCGTGCCGGCGCCGAGCAGCAGTCCGAGCAGCGCCCGGTCGATGCGGCGGTCCTGCTCCTGCGGGCTGTCGCGCTCCCGCTCCAGCGGGGCGCGGCGATTCCGCGCATGCGGCGGGGGGTCGTGGTGCTCCTGCTCGTGCGGGACGATCCTGGTGCTCTGCAGCTCGCTCATCGCTTTCCTCCTCGGGGGCTTCGACGGCCCTGCGGCCGGCGCGCCGCGAGGGCGCTCATGCCGGCTCGGCCGACATCGAAGCTACTCGCCGCTTGGGACGGCCGAGCGCGCCGGCGCACGCTACAGTCCCACCCACGCCCAGTTAGCTCAGCTGGTAGAGCACTTCCATGGTAAGGAAGGGGTCGGGGGTTCGAGTCCCCCACTGGGCTCTTTCCCGCGGCGTCGCCTGGCCTGCCAGGCGTCGGTGACGGACTACCCTGAGCAGCGACGTGAGCACGCAACTGCGAGAGACGGCTGAGCCCTCCCACGATCCGCACGCGACCGGGTCGCTCGGCGTCCTGCCCAGCCAGGGATTGTGGAGAGCGGTGCAGCAGGGATGGGTCTCATCCGGCGATTACCGGATCCACCCGGAGAGCGTCCAGCCGGCCAGCATCGACCTTCGCCTCGCGGACCATGCGTGGGCGCTGCGCTGCAGCTTCCTGCCGAGCACGGGGACGCCCGTCATGGACAGGGTGGACGATCTCGCGCTCGACCGGCTCGACCTGCGCGATGGCGCCACTCTGGAGCGGGACCGCCCGTACCTGATACCGCTGGTGGAGGAGCTGGCGCTGCCCGCCCAGGTGCGCGCGAAGGCCAACCCGAAGAGCTCGACCGGTCGGCTGGACGTGTTCACGCGCGTGATCACGGACGGCAACCATCGCTTCGACGAGATAGCCGCGGGCTATCGCGGAAAGCTCTACCTGGAGGTCGTGCCGCGCTCCTTCGCGGTCCGCGTCAAGCCGCTGTTGAGCCTGAACCAGCTGCGCCTGGCAGCGGGCGACCCGCGCCTCGGCGACCGCGAGCTGGCGCGGATCCATGACGAGATCCCGCTGCTGTACATGGACGAGCATCCGCTGCCGGCCGGCGAGCTGGCGATCGCGGACGGCCTGTTTCTGAGCGTCGATCTCAGCGGTCCGCACAATCGCATCGTCGGCTACCGCGCCAAGCGCAACAGCAACCGCCTCGACATGTCGCTTCTCGGCCATTACAGGTGGCGCGACTACTGGGAGCCGGTCTATCCGGAGGCCGGCGGGCGGATCGTGCTGGACCCGGAGGTCTTCTACCTGCTGCTCTCCGCCGAGGGCGTCTGCGTGCCGCCCCGGTACGCGGCCGAGATGATGGCCTACGACCCCACGGCCGGCGAGCTTCGCACTCACTATGCCGGCTTCTTCGATCCGGGATTCGGCTACGACCCGAACGGCCGCAAGCTCGGCTCGCGTGCCGCGCTGGAGGTGCGCGCGCGCGATGTGCCGTTCATGGTCGAGCACCGCCAGCCGATCTGCAAGCTCGCATTCGAGGCGATGCTCGAGCCGCCGGAGAAGCTGTACGGCACGGACGCGGGCTCCAACTATCAGGGTCAGCAGACCACGCTCAGCAAGCACTTCGCCGAGCACGCGACGAGCGCCCCTCGCGGCGAGCCCTCCGCCGCCGGCGCGGACGCCGAGCATCAGGGCACGGCG
>DAHVAB010000171.1 GCA_027314825.1 Solirubrobacterales bacterium | reverse complement strand
GAAGAGGGTCAGAGCGCGGCGGTCGGCCTCGGCATCGAACGCGCGCTCGGCGAGGGCGCGCAGCGCGCGCTCTGCGTGCCCGGCGACTGCCCCGCCCTCGACCCGACCGAGCTCACGGATCTGCTCGCCCAGGAGAGCGAGGGCGGCGTCGTCATCATGCCCGACCGTCACGGCACCGGCACCAACGGGCTGCTGCTCGCCCCGCCGGCGGCAATCGCACCCAGCTTCGGGCCGGACAGCTGCGAGCGCCACCGACAGCTCGCCGCCGCCGCCGGCCTGCCATGCCGTGTCCACCCGCTGCCCTCACTGCTGCTCGACGTCGACACCGGCCAGGACCTCACCGCCCTGCGCGAGCGGCTCTCCGGCGAGCAGGTCTGGGCGCGGCGGACCCGGGCGGTGCTGCAGAACGACGGCGAGCAGACGTGGGAAGCCTCACCCTCCGCAGCCTGAGCGGGCTGCCGGAGCTCCGCGCCGGAGACGACCTGGCGGCCGAGATCCTCGCCGCGCTGCAGCGCGAGCACCCCCGCGCGGGGCGCGTCGAGTCGACACAGGGCGCGGCAGGCCAGCCGTCAAACCACGCCACACGCACGCCGCGCGCCGAAGGCGCTACCTCCATCACAGGCGACCAGATCGTCGTGATCGCGCAGAAGGCCGTCTCCAAGGTGGAGGGCGCCGTCGTCGCGCTCTCGACTCTCACGCCGAGCGCGCGGGCGATCGCGCTCGCCGAGCAGGCAGACGGCGGGCGCTCCGGCACCCGCAAGGACCCGCGCGTCGTGCAGATCATTCTCGACCAGTCCGCCGAGATCCTCCGCGCCGAGCACGGCGTCCTGATCTGCCGCACCCGCCACGGCTTCGTCTGCGCCAACGCCGGCGTCGACCTGTCGAACGTGGCCGACGGCTGGGCCGCGCTCCTGCCCCTGGACCCCGACCGCTCAGCCCGGCGCATCCGCGCCCGCCTGCGCGTGCTGACGGGCGCCGCCCCGGGCGTGATCGTCACCGACAGCTTCGGGCGCGCCTGGCGCCACGGGCAGTGCGACATCGCGCTCGGCTGCGCCGGTGTGGCGCCGCTCGATGACTGGCGCGGGCGCACCGACGCGCACGGACGCCCCCTCTCCGCGACCTGGCTGGCCGCCGCCGACGCGATCGCCGCCGCCGCCGATCTGGCGCGCGGCAAGGACTCCGGCGAGCCGGTGGCGATCGTGGAGGGGCTCGGCCGGCTCATCACCGCCGAGGACGGGCCGGGAGCGGCCGCGCTGATCCGGCCCCTCGAGGAGGATCTGTTCCGTTGAGAGACGCGCGGCGGGCGAGCGCTCAGGCCGCCGCGGAGACAGCGGCAGCCGCGGGCAGCTCGTAGCGGCGCCTGACCTCGTACAGCGTGCTTCGCTCGGCCGCCGGCCGGCCGGCGGCATGCGCTGCGGCCACGAGCTGCTCGGGCTCCAGGCGGGTGCCGTGCTGCGAGCCGGCAAGGCGGCTGATCGACTCCTCCATCAGCGTGCCCCCCAGGTCGTTGACCCCCCAGCGCAGCGACTCGCTCGCCGCATCGAGGCCCATCTTCACCCAGGAGGCCTGGACGCTCGGCACCGTGCGCCCGAGGGCGAGGCGAAACACGGCGGTGTGCTTGAGGCTCTCCTCGCGGGAGATCTCCTCGATCCCATGCGTGCGGCCCAGCAGTGTCTGAAACGGAATGAACGACAGCGGCACGAACTCGGTGATCCCGCCGGTTCGCTGCTGCAGCTCGCGCACCACCCGCATGTGCTCGGCCAGCTCCCACGGCTCCTCGATATGCCCGAACATGACCGTCGCGGTCGAGCGCAGGCCGGCGCGGTGGGAGGCCTCGATGATCTCCACCCACCTGGCAACCGGCAGCTTGTTCGGGCTGATCCGCTCGCGCACGCCGTCGTGCAGGACCTCGGCAGCGGTCCCCGGCGTGGAGCCGAGTCCGGCCTCGCGCAGCCGCTCGAACACCTCGGCCGGCGGCAGGCCGGAGATATCGCACATGTGGGCGATCTCCATCGGGCTGTAGGCGTGCAGGTGCAACTGCGGCGCGACCGACTTGGCGAACCGCAGCCAGCGCTCGTAGTCCTCAAGCCCCCAGGCGGGGTGAATTCCCGACTGGATGCACAGCTCGCTGGCCCCATATTCGACCGCCTCGCGCACCCGCCGCGCGAACTCGTCGCGATCGTGCTCGTAGGCGTCCGGCGAGCGGCGGCCCTGCCCGAAGCCGCAGAAGGCGCAGCCGACAGTACAGACATTGGAGACGTTTATGTTCCTATTCACCACAAAGGTGACCGTCTCGCCCGCCATCTCCGCTCGCAGCTCGTCGGCAGCCACCCTGATCGCCTCGATCGCCTCGGGCCTGCCCTCCGCGAACAGGGCGGTCAGCTCCTGCGCGCCGAGCGCAACCCCGTCACGGCCCTTCTCGATCGCGCCGCCGACCAGATCGGGGCGGATCGGCCGCTGAGGATCGGCGCGGGCGGAGCCCCGCCGGGGGATGAAGCTCCAATAGCAGGACTTGATCACGTCCATCACGCCCTGCTCGACCCATTCGGGGTCTATATACGACCCGTAGACGCAGAGCCGCTCGGTCAGCGCATACCCATCGGCCTGCAGGCGCTTTCGCACCTGGTGGGGCGAGGGGAAGGGGTGCTCCGGGGAGATGTGATCGCCGTTGGCCGACAGCCCGCCGAGATCGGTGGCGCCCGCCGCAACCAGCTCCGGCCACCAGTCGGCCAGGTTCGGCGGCACCTGTATCCCCACGTCCGGCATCAGCCGCCGGCACTCGGCGATCAGCCGCTTCATGTCCTCGATCGTGACCGGACCGGCCCCTTCCTTCGCCCACTCGGGCAGCGGGAGCTGCGGGCGGGCGGGCGCGCTCGCACCCGGATCGAGCCCGGTACGCCAGTACTCGGCAGCGGCCCGCTCCGCTATCTGCGCCGGCTCGCGCCCGTAATACCGCTCGTGCGGCACGAAGTTCTGCAAGATCACCTCCTGGATGTGGCCGTGCTCGCCATGCAGCCGCGCCAGCGCCTCCAGCGATTCGATCCGCTCCAGCTCGGTCTCCCCGATACCCACCAGGATCCCCGAGGTGAACGGTATCCGCAGCTCCCCGGCCGCCGCGATCGTCTCCATCCGCCGGGCCGGATGCTTGGTCGGCGATCCCGCATGCACCGTCTCCATCAGCCGCTCCGAGACCGACTCCAGCATCAGCCCCTGCGAGGCGGTGACCTGCCGCAGCCGGGCCAGGTCGTCGCGATCCAGCACCCCGAGGTTGGTGTGCGGCAGGATCCCCCGCTCCAGCGAGCGCTCGCAGACCCAGACCACATAGGAGGTGAAGTCGGAGTGCCCGAGCGCCGCCAGCCGCCGCGCCACCTCCGGGTTGACCTCCGGGCGCTCGCCGGTCAGCACGAGCAGCTCCTTGACCCGGCGCCGCGCCGCGCCGTCCAGGATCTCAATCACCTGCTCGGGCTCATACAGATGGGCCTTGTGCGTGGCAAACGCGCAGTACTTGCAATAGCACTGGCAGGTCCGCGAGAGCGACAGCGTCAAGTTGCGCGAAAAGGTCACCCGGCGCCGCATCGCCCCTGAGTCTAGAGCGGACCATCGCGATCCGTAGTTCTCCACCGCGGCCGCCCGGCGCTCGACGGATGCGGCGACGGCGCCCGCGCGAAACGCTTGCGGAGATGCCGGTTGCCCGCAGCGACCATGCCGCGCCGCCGAACATGCCCGACTACTCCCGGGCGCGTGCCGCCTTCTCCTGGGATCGGGCCGCCGAGGAGCTCGACTGGCTGCCGGGCGGGGCCCTCAACATCGCTCACGAGGCAGTCGACCGTCACGCCTCCGGGCCGCTCGCCGACACGCCCGCCCTGCGCCTCATCGCCCGTGACGGGCAGGCCCGCGAGCTGACCTACGCCGAGCTGCGCCGCCAGAGCGACCGCTTCGCGAACGTGCTCGCCGGCCTCGGCGTCGGCCGCGGCGAGCGCGTCTTCGTGCTCGCCGGCCGCATCGGCGAGCTGCTTCTGGGTGATGTCGCGCTCCAAGCGGGCTCGGGCCAACCTTTCGCCGAGCTCGGCGAGCACCGCGTCATCCGTGCTCAGCTCATCGATCCGCATGAAGCCTACTTTCTAGAGCTTGACAATGGAACGGGTCTATTACGCTCTCTATACCATGCCTCATATCTCGCCACCATACTAGAGGTTGCGCCTTAGCTATCAAGCGTTACTGCCGTATATTAGCTTAAAGCGTTATATAACAAGCTCCCCCACAATGCAGCATCGCGCGCGCCGTCGATCTCCCCGCCGGCGCGGACTCCCCGCGGCAGCGAGCCGCTTGCGCGGTTGCGCCTCGAAGCTCCCCCTGCACGAGCGTGAGCGCTACGGCGTGGGGCGACGCAAGCATCGGTACGACCGCGCCGTCCGCCTTCGACGCGAGATCGTCACTGAACCGCGCGTCGCAGCCGGCGAGCGGCCGGATCTATCCCCGGCGCTTGGTCAGGGTCGCGTTCACCCCGAGGGCGCATTCCGCGCCGGTGCCGAAGCTCATCTGCCCGCTGGCGCTGCCCGGTCCGGTGAAATCGAGGGCGATCGAGTACGCCCCGGCTTTGCTCAGCGTAGCCTTGCCGTCCGGCTCGATGTACAGCACGAGGCTGCCGATCGAGGAGTTGCCGCAGGTGGATGGCAAGGTCGGGAACTCGACGCCGCTGGCCACGCGCCCGCCGGCTCGGACCGTGAAGGTGCTGCCGGCGCCCGCGCCGGCAGAGGAGCCTTGAAGGCTCCAGGTGCCGTCGGTCACCTTCCTGCGCTTGTCGGCGCGCACAGCTCCCGAGAGCCTCCTGTTGCAGGCGGCGGGCACACCAGAGCTCTTGGGGTAGACGTCCGCGAGCGAGACGACCGCGGTGTGCGGGCCGGTGATCCGCAGGCGCACGTCGGCTCCGTTTGTGAGCGTGAGCGTCCCACCTGCCCGGAGCGGCTCATCGATGCCTTCGTCGAAGAATCCGGCCGAGGCGCCGACCATCGGGCAACCGGGCGCGTGGGTGTCGACTTCGGGCTCGAGCACCGCCACGTCCGTGAAGAAGTAAGGCGAGCTGTCGTAGTGATGCCCGAGGCGGGGCTTGTAGAGCAGTTGGAAGCTCACCGGGTATCCGTTCTCGCTGCCGCTCCAGTCGCCGAGCGCCGGAACGAACGAGCGTCCGCCCCCCACTCTGATCGGCGGCCGTCCCGCGCGGCCATGATGCCGGTGCGAGCTGGCATGGCCGCGGTGGCGCGAGTGAGGATGAGCGCCCGCGGGCGTGGCGAGGGCGAACGCGACCACGAGCACCACGCACGTGTTCGCGACGGCGAGCGCAGCGCCGCGCCCGAACCGGCGCCCGCCACATGCGGAGCGCGAGCGCCGCCGCCGCGCGCGTCGCGGCACACCGCTCAGCTCGGAGCTGAAGCCGCCCCCCGGTGCCGGCCTGCACCGCTCACGCAGTGATCGCCCGCTCATCGTCCGCGGACGATAGCACCGGCATTCAGGCTGCACGCCTCGGCCGGCCGGCGCCCGGGCGCCGTCGCTGCGGCTGCCCCAGCATGAGTCGAATGCTCTAACGCTTGGTTAACCGTGCTTTATGATCCGTTATGCCCATACGGCCTCGGGTCACAAGCTTTATTGCATGCTATTCGTGTTTCTCGCCGTCGCCCCGGGGGAGCGTCGCGCTCTCTGCGGCGCGCCGCACGGGCGGCCACCGGCGCGGGCCCCCGCGCCCGCAGGGTGCACGCGCAGCGTCGGCGGGCGCAGGCACGGTCCCCCAGCGCCCGCAGGGTGCATGCGCAGCGTCGGCGACCGCAGGCACGGTCCCCCAGCGCCCGCAGGGTGCATGCGCAGCGTCGGCGA
>DAHVAB010000170.1 GCA_027314825.1 Solirubrobacterales bacterium | reverse complement strand
GGATGGCCCGCCGGGCCCAGAGCCTTTCCTGCTATGTGGTCGAGGTCTGTGCCTCCTGCGGGTGGAACCACCTGTCCCGCACGTTCCCAGTGGCCAAGACCCGGCCGGCCCGCTGAGCGCCACGGCCTCGTTCTCGCCGCGTCCGTAGACCTTGCGGACCCCCGCCATCCGCAGCGCCGGCTGTCCGTCCGCGCCGGTGCTTGCCGCCAGCTCTTGTCCTGCTCTGATCGCCACCTTGCCTCCTAGATCCCGCTTCCGATCGCGGCCGCCGGATCGACTCGCAGCACCCGCCGCAGCGAGAATGCACATCCGATCAGGGCCGCGATCACCAGGTAGGCGGCGCTGCTGAGCAGCCGTCCTGCGCTCGCGACGAAGGGGATCGAGTCGGGTGGCAGCGCCGCTGCCAACGCGAGCGAGGCCGCGGCCCCGATCGTCGCCGCGGCCAGCGCGACCGCCAGCGCCTGTGCCAGCACCCCGGCGAAGAGCGTCACAGAACCAGCGCCCAGAGCCTTCAGCACGCCGTAGAGGCCGATCCGCTCCACGGTTATCAGCGCGAAGAAGAGGGCCACCACGAGGACTGCAACAGCGGCTGTGATGCCGATGATCTGGTTGAAGGTGGTCTGCTGCGCCGAGACGCCCGGCAGCGCCTGGATCGCTTCCTCGAGGGTCAGGGTCTTCGTCTCGCCGGAAGTGGCGCGGTCGATCGCGGCCGCCACCGAGGTCGCGGAGCCTCCGGAGGCCACGCGCACGAGAAGCGCTTGATCGACTCCGGGGCCGGCCCGCTCGTTGGGACGGTTGGCCGCCTGCACCGCCCGCCAGGTCTCCAGCGACCCCCACAACGTCCCCTGGCCCTCGAACCTGCTGCCGTCGAGGAAGCCGATGATCTTCACGGGTGAGCGCGCCGGTCCGAGCAGGATGGTCTGGCCCTCGCGCACGCCATCTGCCCGAAGTGAGCTGTCCGCATAGACCCTCCCCTGACCGGGAGGCGCGCCGGTCAGTCCCTTCGGTGCGAGCTCGTAACCGAACAGCACCGTCGGCACGAGCTCGCGCGGGCCGCGTCCCGGCACGCGGGCGCCGAGCTGAACGCTGCCAAGCCCCGCTGCGTTGCCGGCTCCCGCGACCGCCTGCACCTTGGAGCGCACCGATGGAGTCACGCGGCTGCGCGCAAGCGATTCCTTGGCGTCGCCCGAGTAGACGATGAGCGCCGCCCGCTGTGCGCGCAGAGCGCCCGTGCTGCCGGCCGTGAGACCATCGAGCAGGCCGCCGAGCACCATCAACAGCAGCGCGAGCAGAGCGAGGATCGCTGTCGCGAGGACGAACCTACCGGGCCGGCGGTGCAACTCCCGCAGGGCGAGCCTCATCGCGCGCCCCCGCCCGTGGTCACCTCGAGGGGGTCGATCGCCAGAACCCGCCGCGCCGCCACGCTCGCACTGGCAAGTGCGAGCGCCATCAGGAGCACCGCCCAGAACAGCACGGCCCGACCGTCGAAGCTCAGCTGCAGCGTGCCCACCTCGGCCTGCGAGAGGGGTAAGAACATCAGCGTCCCAATCGCC
Organism: Solirubrobacterales bacterium; assembly: GCA_027314825.1. Lineage (GTDB taxonomy): Bacteria > Actinomycetota > Thermoleophilia > Solirubrobacterales > Solirubrobacteraceae > Palsa-744. Next base: position 4,325 of record DAHVAB010000170.1, on the reverse strand, counting down.
ACACCCGCGCCGGTCAGCATCGCTACCTGCGCCAGCAGCGCTCGAACGAGCGCACCGGCGGGCGCGCCGATCGCGCGCAGCAGGGTCAGGGCGCGCGACTTCTGCAGCGTGATGATCAGAAAGAAAAGCCCCGTCACCAGCGGCGCGACGAGCGCGAACAGCAGGAAGATCAGGCCGAAGGAGCTGCGAACGGCGTTCACGCCCGGCGACTTCTGGGCGGCCTGATCGCGGGTCAGCGCGTCCGCTTCGGGAGAGGCGGCGTCGATCCGTCTCACCAACGTCTGCGCCGAGGTCCCCTCCGCAGGGCGCACGCCGATCGCGCTCGGTAGCACCGTCTTCGCGTCAGGGTTGGCCGCCCTGCTCGCCGCGACGTAATCCGGCCAGGAGAGAAAGAGCGTCGGCGTCACCTGGATCTGCGCATCAGGGCTGAGGCCTACGACCCGCAGCCGCGGTCCGCCACCAGCAGCCAGGCGGACCGTCTCGCCGAGTGAGAACTCGCCGGCGCTGCCGACCGCCTCACCCGGCCCATCAGGCATCCGGCCCGCGCTCAGCCTGTCAGGCGCTCCGACCCCCGCGCGCTCATAGCCGATCAGGGCCGCGTCCGACTGCGGAGCGCCGTCCACACTGACGGTGAAGGTACCCTGGCCGATGCGACCCGCTTCGGCGATGCCCGCGACATGCTCGATCGTGTTCTGCAGCGCTGGCGTGATGAGGCTGCCCTGCAACGTGCGCTGCCCGTCAACCGAGTAGACGAGGACCGGGGCCGACTGCCGTTCAATCGCGCCGATGAACGACGTGATCAGGCCGTTCTGAAGCGCCTGCTGAGCCAGGATCAGGAACACCAGCAGGGCTATCGCCGCCACCAGCAGGCCGAACCGCAGCTTCGCGCGCCGAATCTCCCTCAGCGCCAGAAACATGGCCGCCCCTCGCCTGGCGTCGCCGTTGCGTCGGGGTTGGCGGGTCGCGTGATCATCGGTTCATCGACGCTAAGCACCTGCACGGGGGGCGCCAACCGCACAAACGGCGCTGATGACCGCAGGGAGGCCGCACCACGGCTCGGGTGCGCCTACGGATGCACCGGGAATGCCACCCCGGTCGGCAGCCCGGCCCGCGGTCTGTCGAGGCGCCGGCTTGCCGGGCGGCCGGCTAGTAAGGGATTTTCCTTGCTAGAGTAAGGGCTATGGCAAGGGTGACGAGCAAGCGTCAGGTCACGATCCCCAAGGCGATTGCCGATCGCTATCGCATAGCCTCCGGCGACGAGATCGAGTTCTTGCCCGCCGGCGATGCGATCCGCGTGCAACGGACAGGCGCGAAGCCCGGCGGGCCGGATCGCGACCAGCGTTTGCAGCGCTTCGACCAGGCAACCGAGCGTCAGCGCGCGCGGGAGGAGGGGCGCAGATCTGGAGCCCCCGGCGACCGCGGCTGGCGTCGCGAAGAGCTCTACGAGCGTGCCGGCGCTCGTTGACACCAACATCCTCGTCTACAGGTTCGACCCGCGCTTTCCAGACAAGCAGCGCGTCGCGCGCGCACTGCTCCGTGACGGGATCGCAAATGGCGAGGTCGCGATCGCCCATCAGAGCATCGTGGAGTTCGTCGCCGCCGTCACGCGACCGCTCGGCAACGAGCCTGCGCTCCTCGATTGGCCTGACGCCACACGCGAGGCCGAAGAGCTGCTGCTGCAGTTCGACGTCCTGTATCCAAGCGAGCAGATCATTCGGCTGGCGCTCCGAGGAAGGGCGACCTATCAGCTGTCCTGGTTTGACGCGCATATGTGGGCATACGCCGAGCATCACGGCTTCGAGCGACTGCTTTCCGAGGACTTTCAGGACGGGCGAGCCTACGGCGCAGTGACGGTCGTCAACCCGTTCGCATAGCCGCCGGAGGCCAGGCTGATGTGCGACTGCAGGCTGGATCGAGTGGTGGACCGCGGTCGTCCAGACCCCCGGCGGGCGTCAGCGGGCGTGGTGTCCGACTGGATCATTCACGGCCCGGCACGCGGCACGTGCTCGTGCCGCAGCCATCCAGAAGCCTGACGGCGATCTTCGATTGTGCGATGCACGACCGGTGGCTTCGAGCACGGGGACGCTCTCGCCGGGATTGAGCTCTGCTATGGCAAGCGCCATCTCGGCCGAGGTGCCAACCACGCCGATGGCCGCCGCCGTCACGCTGTCGAGCCCGCCCGGTACCGCCACGCAGGCCGCGCGGTCGACCGGCTGAAGCTCCGCGAGCCCGCCGTTGACGCCGGGGACCAGCCCGGCCGCCTCCAGCGCGCGGACCCGTAGCCCGGCATCAGGGCCTCGATGATCACACCGACGCACTCAGGGACGTAGGGAAGCTGTGGCTTTCCGGCACGGTGATCTCCAGCCGCGATGTGGAGATCGATCGAGTTCAGCGCTGCCGCCTGAACCTGGATCACCACTTTGCCGTCGTATGCCGACGGCGGGTCGCCGACTGTCTCGGTGTGAGGCCAGCGACCGATGGCGTGGATGGCTGCAGCTCTCATCTGTGATCCTCCTCCCCGGTCAGAGAAGCGGGCGCGGCCAGCCCAGCTGCACCGGGGCCATCGGCGGTGAACGCCGCTTCAAGGAGGGGGACGAGCTCCGCGGCGACAGCTGGCGGGTCCGTGGTCTGAGGGGAGTGGCCGCTGTCGACGATGACGAGCTTCGAGCCGGCGAGGAGCTTGTGGGTCGCTTCTCCGATCTTGGGGGCGACGATCGGATCGTGGCGTCCCCACACCAGCACGGTCGGTGCTGTGATCTGCGCGGCGTGGGAGCGCAGGTCGTGCGTGGGCAGCATGAAGCTACGCCAGATGGCGCTCAGAGCCTGCCCGCCTGTGGCGGTGCGGGTCAGAGCGATCGCCGACGCGCGGGCGCGACGATCGGCATCTGTCCTTGCCCGCATGTAGGCCCATGAGAACGATGGATAGACCATGCGCAGGAACCTGGGGTGGCCCATCAGCACGCAGAACGCACGCCCAGCGATCCCCAGCGGCAGCTCGAAACCGGAGCTGTCGATGATCATCAGTCCCTTGGCGAGCCCTGGGCGGGCGATCGCCAGCCGGGCTGCGACATTCCCGCCGACTGAGTTGCCGACCAGCACCGCGCCAGCCGGGCACAGGGACTCGACGACCTCCTCAACCATTGTGGTCAGCTCCACCTCGCCTGGCGGCTCAGGCCATGCGGGGGACGCGCCGTGCCCAGGCCAGTCGATCGCGATGCTGCGGAAGTGACTGGGCAGCAGGGCGCGAAGCTCGTCGAAGTCGTGGCGGTCATGCCCGCCGCTGGCCAGGAGCACAACCGGATTGCCCTGTCCTTGCGAGTCGTAGGCTATCTGCCCTAGAGAGGTGGAGATGGTGAGCATGCAGGCAACCCTACCAGAATGACCGACCGGTCGGTCATAACGTGCTCGTCACCTAGACTCCTGATGCGATGACGGACCACGAGCAACGCACATCCAAGGCACCGCGCACCCGCGAGGCTCTCCTCGACGCAGGCGCGGCGCTGGCAGAGGAGCACGGCCTCTCTGGCATCAGCGTGAACATGGTCGTTGCGCGCGCGGGCGTCGCGAAGGGGACGTTCTACGTCCATTTCAAGGGCCGGTCCTCGTTCGTGGACGCGATGCACGCCCGCTTCCACGCCCGCGTCGAAGCCGCGATGACGGAGGCGGTCGCGGGCCTGCAGCCTGGCGCTGAACGACTATTCGGAGCGGCTGAGGCCTACCTCGACGTCTGCCTCCAGAACCGTGGCGTGAAGGCCCTGTCCATCGAGTCTCGCTCCGACCCTGCAAGCCAGGCATCGATGGCGGCGAGGCGCGAACGCCTCGCTGAGGGGACCATCGCCGACCTCCAGGCGATCGGCTGGGACGACGTCGAAGCCGCCGCTGAGTTGCTCGCCGCGGTGATCCGAGAGGTCTCAGCCCTCGAGTTCGACGCCGGCCACCCCCTGCCAGCATCGAGACGCACCCTCAAGCGCTTCCTCGGCACGTAGCTTCTCGACTGGAGGACGCCTCGCCCCCGTCCACGTGCCGCTCAGCCTGCTGAAGGGCTGGACCCACGCCGTCGCCAGCGTGAACCCGGCGACGGCGTTCCTAGATGCGGGCCGGGGCCTCATCTCAGGCGCCCAGGACCACACGCGGCTCGCCTTCCTCTGCGCCATCGCGTCGATTGGCCTGTTCGCGATCTGGACGGTGACGGGGCTGCGCAAGGCGGAGTCCTCTGGCTGAGCTCATACGCCCTCGCGACGGGGCCGCCGCGACGGGGCCGCCGCGATGGGGCCGCCGCGATGGGGCCGCCGCGATGGGGCCGCCGCGATGGGGCCGCCGCGATG